>JBAYOJ010000206.1:0-5380 GCA_041678385.1 Burkholderiaceae bacterium
GCGCAATGCATCCGGCGTCACGGTGCTATCCCTTACCGTCGTTTTTACCGTGCTGTGGTCTATATGGGAGCTTCACGGGAAAGGCTGGATGCAATCCTGGGGATTCGACCTTGCCGGCAGGGTCGGTCTACCTTTCGGGATCCTCATTCTGGTCGTCGCCGCAGCCGCTTATCTGCATGGCCGGCGTGTCTTTTCGCATAGCGGCCACGCCCGATGGCTGGGATGGCCGGGTTCCGCTCTGGCGATGCTGCTTGTGGGCGTGGTGATCGGCCTCCTTCGGCAAGAGCCCATCACCCATGCCAGCCTGTCTGCCGCGCCTGATTCAGTGGCATCTGCGACTACCGACGCCCCAAAGACAGGGGGGCGTTCTGCGGCAATGCGCAGCGATGAAGAGTGGACCGCTTACGGTGGCTCCAACCTGGGGCTGCGGCATTCCCCTGCCATGCAGATCGACCCAGCCAATGTGGCGCAACTTGAAGAGGTCTGGCGTTTCGAAACCGGTGACACACCCGCAAACGACCGGGTTTTCTATTCATTCCAGAACACCCCGCTGAAGATCGACGACAGCCTGTATGTCTGTTCCAACAGCAACCAGGTATTCGCGCTCGACCCTGCCACGGGAAAGCAGCAATGGCATTTCGACCCGCGCATTGCTCCGGAAGCCATGGAGCCCTTATTCAGCGTGACTTGCCGGGCCGTGGCCTACCATGAATCCCGAACAGAACCTCAGCCCGACGAATGCCCAAGACGCATTCTGCTCGCAACTCAGGACAGCCGGCTTATTGCTCTGAATGCAGACACGGGGCTGCCCTGTACGGGTTTCGGGGATCAAGGTACCGTCGATCTTGGCGCAGGCATGGCCAACCAGGCCCCCGGGCTGTCATCCACGACCGCAGGGCCGGCCGTGGTGGGCGACCTGGTCATAGTCGGCCAGCAGGTCAGCGACAATCAGCGGCGCGACGCACCTTCGGGCGTGGTGCGCGCCTTCGATGTTTTCAGTGGTGAGTTTGCCTGGGCATGGGATGCCGAGCGCAGCGACCGCACGCAAGAACCGCTGGCACCAGGCGAAATCTGGCCACAAGGCACGCCAAATGTCTGGAATGTGATATCCGCTGACGAAGACCTGGGCATGGTCTATCTTCCGACGGGGAACCCTGCCAACGACCATTACGGCGGCAACCGTTCACCGGAAGAAGATGAATACACGGCCGCAGTGGTGGCCGTCGACGCGCTCACCGGCGAGGCGCGATGGCACTTTCGCACGGTCGACCACGACCTTTGGGACTATGACATCGGGTCACAGCCCGTGTTGATGGACACGGACATCAATGGGGAAATGAGGCGCGTCGTGCTTGTAGCCACCAAGACGGGCTCTCTCTTTGTGCTGGATGCGGTGAGCGGCGAACCCCTGCGTCCTGTGGAACGCATCCCTACCCCGCAAGGCACCGTACCGGGGGATTGGACCACCCCCGATCAGCCCCAGTCGACGGCCTTCCCGAATCTGGCCGGCCGCCCTGGCCCCGACCCTGAACGCCTGGACGCCAGTTACGCCTTCGGCCTGACGCCCGTCGATGCGCTGTATTGCCGCCTGCAGTTCGAACGCATGAGATACGAAGGGATCTACACCCCACCTACGGATGAAGGCCTGGGCATGCTGCTGTTTCCCGGCACCATAGGCGGCATGAATTGGGGAGGCGTCGCGGTCGACCCGGATCGGCAGGTGGTGGTTACCAACCACAGCCGTCTGCCCAATCAGGTATTGCTGGTGGCGCGTGATGAGGTGCAGGACTTGCCCATCGGCGACGGCGGTGCACGGCCCGACCAGGAAGTTGCACCCCAGGCCGGCGACCCTTATGGTGTGGACCGGCCCATGTGGCTGTCACCCCTAGGGGTACCGTGCATATCACCACCCTGGGGCTATCTGGCGGCGACCGACCTGCGCACTGGAAACCTGCTCTGGAGCCAGCCGCTGGGCACCGGCTACGACATTGGCCCGCTAGGCATCCCGACGCGCCTCAAGCTCACCATTGGCACGCCCAACGTAGGTGGGCCGATGGTCACAAATAGTGGTCTGACCCTCATTGCGGCGGCGCAGGACAATTTTCTGCGGGCCTTCGAGACGGCTACGGGATCGTTGTTATGGGAGGGTCGCTTGCCCTATTCCGCCCAGTCCGGGCCCATGACTTATATGCATGGCGGGCGGCAGTATGTGGCGGTGGCTGCGGGCGGGCACGCCCGGCTGGAAACAAAGGTGGGCGATACTGTGGTGGTGTTTGCCTTGCCCGAATGAGCAAGGCGGCACGGCCACCCCTGCATCACTCTAGCCTATCGGGCGCACGCGCCCCTGCGCCAGGAGATGTTGATACGTGGATTGCCAGGAAGGAATTTCCTTACGCACTTTTTCGTGGAAAGTCTCCGGGCTGGAGGGCTGGAAGGACATACCCGCCTGATCGAAGATGGTGTTCAGCCCCGGGTCTTTTCCAAGGGTCAGCAGGGCTGAGCTGATCGCCTGGCTTAATTCTGGCGATGTACCTTGCGGCGCCACAAGCCCGAACCAGACATGAGCCGAGAACCCCGGCACGACTTCCGATGCCAGGGGCAGTCCCGGCAGGGCCGGCTGGCGGACATGGCCTGTATAGGCCAGCCCCTTGATTCTCCCGGCCTGCAGGGTCGGCAGCATTTGCGTCATCATGGCCGTATCGACATGGCCGGCGATCAGATCCTGTATGACCCGTGAGGGGCCATTGTATGGAACGTGGATCAGCTTTATGCCAGTGGTTTCGCTCAACTGTTCCATCAGCAGATGCGGCACGGAACCTACCCCTTGCGAGGCGTAGCTGACTTCTCCCGGGTGATTGCGGGCGTACTCGATGAACGAAGCAAGTGTATCGTAGGGCGCGTCAGGCCGGGCGGCGATATAGAAGGCGTTTTCAATCAGGTGGCTGATGTAATCAAAGTCGGTCAACGGGTCGTATTTCACGTCGTTGCGCGTGACAGGGTTGATTACGAAGGTTGAGCTGCTGCCTATCATCAGCGTGTGCCCATCCGCCCGGGAATTGATCAGGGCGGAAGCCGCCAGCATCGTCGTCCCGCCCGGCTTGTATTCCATCACAAACTGGGTGCCCAGCTGCTTGCTCAGGCTGTCGAGCAGGCGCCGGACAATGCCGTCCAGCTCACCGCCGGCAGCCCAAGGAAAGAGAACGCGTACGGGCTGACCGGCACCAAACGGGCTGGCGGACACTAACCGTGGCGCGACAAGGGGCAAGGCTGCGGCAGCCGCCAACAGGCGGCGCCGCGCAGGGTTTACGTTCTTCATGGGAAAGCGTCCTTGGATAGGAAATTACAGGGGAATGACCAGCAGCACATCAATGGCACGGGAGTCCAGCACCACGGTGCGGGACTTGAATCGACAGTCCTCGCCTTCGTCCGAATAGCGGTCGACGTATTTGCCCGTGGCAAACACATCCGTCCGCCCGTCCTCAAAGATGCGCGTAACGATGAAGCGGGTCTGCACAAGCTCGCCTTCCTCAGTTTGCAACTTCTGGGGCAGGCTCAGCACATGGCAATAAGTGTGGGGCTCGTAGATATTGGCGTTGCGCAATGCGGCAATGCGATCTTCAAGCATTTCCCGCCCTTCGCAATAGATGATGGAAACGGGATAGCCCTTGCGCAGGTTTTCTGCAGTGGTCACCCGATAAACAGCATCTTCCTCAAATAGCTCCACCCATTTTTCAAGCTGGTCTTCATCCAGATAGCTGGCGCTGCGGACCAGCAGATCCTGTATTTGTTGATCTCGTTGCATGTTTATTTCCCTTCAAAGCCCATCAGTTCGCGATACCCGGTCCAGAACCCGCGCACGGCGGTTTCGGTAGCGCGCGAGCAACGATTGGATTCCGCCTCTCGTCCTCCCATCTCGATAAATGACGTCTTGTCGGGAAATGCCGCCGTCCCTCGCTGAACGAACTCATTGATGCAACCGTCTTCCAGCGCTACCAGACCGGCCGCGCCGGTCAGATTCGCCTGCAATACGCGCATTTTTTCCTGCTCCGGCGTGTCGGACTTTCGGCCCAGAAAGATCCAGATCAGCTCTGTCTTGCGCGGCCCCTTGGGCAGGTAGATCCGTACGGCGAGGGAATTGAGCGTGTACTGGGACACCAGCGTGGGGAACACCGTCTGTATGCTATGGGTGACGCCATCCGGGCGCTCATCCCATGCCTCCAGCAGCTGCTTGCCTTTCAAGGTGGCTTCATACTTGGCGGAATGGACTTTCGCCGACTGATATTCCGCATTCTCGGAAAGTGTCCGGCGCTTGGAATAGCTGATGGCATTCAACTTGGAAGGAGACAGCAGAATGCCGCCATCCATGTCCAGGCGATTGATCTTGAACGAGGTGTAGAAGGTGTGCAGCAGCGTGGCGTGATAGGTGTCGCGTACGTTCTCGGCGTACAGCTTCCAGTTGTTGTGGATGATCTGGCTATGCGTGCCGATGATCTTCAGATCGCCGGTCATGCTCTGGCTCAGGAAAGCGCTTGCCTCGCTGCCCAGATATTCCTCTATCGGCGGCGTGTCCGGTGAAAAGGTGCCCCAGACAATGCCGGCGAAAACCGTCACCCGTATGCGTTCCAGCGAATGGTTTTCCATGCGGAAATCATCCGGCATGCCGCCGCTGCCATTGACGCCATTGCGAAAGGCCACCCCTTTCAGTTCACCGCCCTTGTCATAAGACCAGGAATGGTAGACACAGGTCAGCAATTTGCCGGTCTGTTCGCGCTGCAGTTGCACCAACGCACCTTTGTGCGCACAGCGGTTGACCAGGGCGTGGATCGTCCCCAAGCGGTCCTTGGATACAATCACGGGGATCTCGCCTATCGTGGCGGTCAGGCTCTTGTCACGTTCGTCCAGTTCGGTTTCCAGGCAAAGGTAATTCCACGTGGGGCCCTGGAAGATTCTCTTTTGTTCCTGCGCGTAAATCTCGGAATCGGAAAAGACCTGATACGGAACCCGACAGGCCCCTTCAGCAGGCCACTGCAAGCCATCGATACTCATTTGTGTTTCCAGAATTTGAAGCGAAACGCAATGATGAATATCAAGAACGGAATGCGGAACTAAAACATTGCTATGAGCTTATTCCATGAGAACGGATAAGCCTGGCTGAAAAGCCGCCGTCCGTAGGGCACAACACCACCATCAGGGCTTCGCTTTCAGGCTGCGCACGGCAAGATGCAGTTTCCCCTTGAAGCCTTTGGTAGAAGTCAGCGGGACGACATAAGCTTCAGCTGTTTTTGCAGCCAGAGTCCCCTGCGACTCGCTCCACCGTTCATCGGTGTTCACATAGCGGACATTAAAGCCGTCCGCCGTGTGGGTGATGCGGAACGTGAGC
>JBAYOJ010000207.1:0-5372 GCA_041678385.1 Burkholderiaceae bacterium
CAGACCTTTCCAGCCGCGCTCTTCAGGCGGTTCGTCGGTGAACAAGGCGCGGTCGCCCTGCCCGGCCACGGCGGGTTGGGCCAGCGCCATAGGGGCAAGGCAGACGGTGGCGATTGCAGTAAAGGTTGCAAATGCCAGGGCCCGGTAGGGCCGGGATGTCAAGGCGGGGCATGAATGCACGAGCAGGATCCTTGAGTTGTACTTGCTATACTTAACGACCACCATTTTAGCCGTGCTTTTCGCCGGATGGCCCATCTTAGCAGGGCGGCCTGCCCCCGAGCGGAATCACGGCTTTTCCTACAATGCCAGAACGCCAGATGCTGCATATCCATAATTCCCTCACACGCAACAAGGAACCGCTGCGCACCGTCGAGCCCGGTCACGTCCGCATGTACGTCTGCGGCATGACGGTCTACGACTTCTGCCACCTGGGCCATGCGCGCATGCTGGTGAGTTTCGATGTTGTCCAGCGCTGGCTGCGCGCTTCGGGCTACCGCGTAACCTACGTTCGCAATATCACCGATATTGACGACAAGATCATTCGGCGTGCTGTTGAAAGCGGCCGGCGCATGGGCGAGGTTACAACCTTCTTCATTGATGCCATGCGTGCCGACGAGCGCGCGCTTGGGGTGCAGGCGCCAGATCACGAACCGCGCGCTACCGAACATGTCGGCGATATGCTGGACATCATCTCACGGCTGGAAGAAAAAGATCTGGCCTATCGTTCCGATGATGGCGACGTGAATTATTCCGTGCGGGGGTTTGACGGTTACGGCAAGCTTTCCGGCAAGTCGCTTGACGATTTGCGCGCTGGCGAACGTGTGGCCGTGGCCGCTGGCAAGCGCGACCCGCTGGATTTCGTGCTCTGGAAGGCTGCCAAAGCCGACGAGCCCGACGAATCCAAATGGGAATCCCCCTATGGCCTGGGCCGGCCGGGGTGGCATATTGAATGCTCGGCCATGAGCAAGGCATTGCTGGGTCTGCCGCTGGACATCCATGGAGGGGGGCCTGATCTTAAGTTCCCGCACCACGAAAACGAAATCGCCCAGACGGAAGGGGCATTTGGCGGTGCTCTGGCCTCTATCTGGATGCACTGCGGGCCGCTCATGGTTGATGCCGACAAGATGTCGAAATCGCTGGGCAATTTCCGCCGCATCCGCTCGACCATTGCGACCGATGCTGATCTGCCCGACACGGTGGCCGGGTATGATGCCAACCCTCGCGAAGCCGAGATGCTACGCTTCTTTATCGTGCGCAATCACTATCGCAGCATGCAGAACTATGCGCCGGACAACCTGTTTGACGCACAGCAGGCGCTTGATCGTCTTTACCAGGCATTGGCCAACGTACCTGCCGATCTCGTGGAAATCGACTGGGATGCGCCGTATTGCCGGGATTTCCGCGCAGCGATGAACGACGACTTCAACTCTGCAGGTGCCGTTGCGGTGCTTTTCGACCTGGCCGGCGAAGTCAATCGCAGCAAGTCTGCGCAGGCTGCGGGGCTGCTGAGAGCCCTGGGTGGGGTGTTGGGCCTGCTTCAGGTCGACCCCCAGACCTATCTGCAATCATCCAGCCGCTACCTGGCCAAGGGGCCTGCTACTGCGGGCCTGACGGCCGAAGAGATCGAAGCCATGATCCAGGATCGCAGCGCCGCAAAGCAGCGGCGCGACTTTGCTGAAGCAGACCGCATTCGCGAAGCACTGCAGGCGGCTGGCATTGAACTCGAAGACCGGCCCGGGGGCTTGACGCAATGGCGTCGCGCCTGAAGGATAGAAACATGCCGGAAACTTCCATATCATCAGACAGTAAGCCCGATTACTGGGACGAAGCCATTGCAGCTCTGATCGAGCGCGATCGCATCCTGCGGAAAATCATTCCCCAGTACCCCGACGGCTGGCTCGCCCCCCCCTGCGCCCCGTTCGTGACGTTGGCGCGGGCCCTCATCGGCCACCAGAGTTCCGTCAAGGCCGCCGACGCCGCCTGGCAGCGATTCACAGCGGGCAGTGGGCGTAATCCCACGCCACGGGCGGTGTTAAAGCTGGCGGCTGAAGACACCACCCTTGCCGGCCTGCCCAAACGCAAGGCGGAATACATCATCGATCTGGCCACGCATTTTGCCGACAAAAAAGTACAGCCGGCACGCTGGAGCACGATGGACGACGAAGCGGTAGTGGCCGAGCTTTGCGCTATCCGCGGCATTGGCCGTTGGACCGCTGAAATGTTCCTGATCTTTCATCTTCAACGTTCCGATGTTCTGCCGCTCGACGATTCACGCCTGTTGAAGGCAATTTCGCTACACTATTTCAGTGGGGAACCGGTCTCGCGATTCGAAGCACGCGAAGTGGCGCAGGCCTGGGCACCCTGGCGGACAGTCGCCACCTGGTTCTTGTGGCGCAGTCTGGACCCCGCCGCGGTGCAGTACTGAGTGGCCAAAGCCAATCTCTGGATATCAAGCTCCTATGCGTAATACATTTCTGGAATTCGAACAGCCTCTGGCGGAACTCGAAAGCAAAATAGAACAGCTCAGATTCGTGCAGTCGGATTCGGCCGTCGATATTTCCGACGAAATCAGCCGGCTGCAGCAGAAGAATACCGCGCTGGCAAAAAGCATCTACGCCAAACTGACGCCATGGCAGACCGCTTTGGTGGCACGGCATCCGCAACGACCCTATACGCTCGATTACGTGCGTGAAATCTTCACTGATTTTCACGAGTTGCACGGTGATCGCATGTATGCCGACGACCGTTCCATCGTCGGGGGCATGGCGCGCTTCAACGGCACGCCTTGCATGATCATCGGCCACCAAAAAGGGCGCGACACCAAAGAGCGCGCCATGCGAAATTTCGGCATGCCGCGCCCCGAAGGGTATCGCAAGGCCTTGCGCCTGATGCGGCTGGCGGAAAAATTCCAGCTGCCGATCTTCACTTTTGTCGATACGCCGGGGGCTTATCCCGGTATTGGTGCCGAAGAACGTGGCCAGTCCGAAGCGATCGGCCATAACCTTTACGCCATGGCTGAACTGAAAGTGCCCATCATCACGACGATCATCGGGGAAGGCGGTTCGGGTGGCGCATTGGCCATTGCCGTCGGTGATGTGGTGATGATGCTGCAGTACTCGACGTATGCCGTGATCTCCCCCGAAGGCTGTGCTTCTATTTTGTGGCGCAGTGCCGACAAGGCTTCAGTAGCGGCCGAAGCGTTGGCCATTACAGCAGCGCGGCTTAAAGATCTTGGGCTGATCGACCGCATTGTGAACGAACCGATAGGCGGGGCTCATCGCGACCCCGTCATGATGGCTCGTCAATTGACCCGTGCACTGACCGACAGTCTGCGCCAGGTGTCCGGCATGACCCCCGAGGAACTGGTTGACCAGCGCCTTCAGCGTTTGATGTCTTACGGGCGGTTCACCGAAACCACCAGCTGACGCCATGATGGCCGGACGATACCTGCCCGCAGGTTTCGGCGCAGCTGTTCTGCTGCACCCCTTGCGGGCGATTTTGGCCGAACTGACCACAAGCGCCGATGCAAAGTCTGGAGGCCAGAAATTACGCCTGGCGGTTGGCCTGAGCGGGGGCGCCGATTCGGCGATGCTGGCCGTGCATGCCGCGATTGCACAGCGGCAATTTCCCGGTATTGAACTGCATTGTTTCCACATTCATCATGGCCTGCAGGCAGTGGCGGATCGCTGGCAGTCTCACGTGCACCAACTGGCGGCCGGTCTGGGCCTTGCCTGTCATAGTTTGCGGGTGGAAGTCGAGCAGGCTTCCGGCAAGGGCCTGGAAGCCGCCGCGCGGGAAGCCCGCTATGCGGGACTGCGGCGGCTTGCGGCGGCCACCGGCGTGTCGCATGTGCTGCTGGCGCATCACCGTAATGATCAGACTGAAACCGTATTGATGCGCTTGCTTCGCGGGGCGGGCCCGACGGGGCTGGGCGCCATGGCGCCGCTCATGCGACGTGACGGGCTGGTCTATGTGCGGCCCTGGCTGGACGTGGATCGGCAGGCCATATTGGCGGCTGCACACGACTATGCCGCTTTGAGCGGCTGGGCGGCGGTGGACGACCCCACCAATACCGACGATATCTACACACGCGGCGCCGTAAGGCGACGCCTGGTCCCCGTGCTGGATGAACGCTGGCCAGCCTGGCGGACCACACTGGCCCGGCATGCAAGGCAAAGCCGGGAACTTGGCACGTTGATTGACGAAGTCGCCGCCGAAGACTTTCAGCGGCTGGATCCTGACCTTGAAGCCTTGGCGTTCTCACTTTCAGCCTGGCGCGACTTGACCCCGGTACGCCAGGCATTGGTATTGCGACATTGGTTGCAATTGCATGATTTACGCGCGCCGACCGAAGCGCGTCTGCGTGAATTGTGCCGTCAGCTGCGCAGCGTGCATGCTCTGGGCCACGATCGCAATCTGCGTATGCAGCACGAGGGGCACTGGGTCACTGTAGAACGGGGTTGCGTCCGGCTGTTGCTTTCGCACGACAGAAAAGAAAATCTGTAAAATAGGAAAGTTTCTCTATCCGACCTTACGGGCACCTGCCGGCCGCTTACACCTTTCCGGCGCGCCCCTCACACCAGAGTAGAAGATGTCCCTGATTGTTCAAAAGTACGGTGGCACGTCCATGGGCTCCGTCGAGCGCATCCAGAACGTTGCCAGACGTATTGCCAAATGGCATGCGGCCGGTCATCAAGTAGTGGCGGTACCCTCAGCCATGGCAGGCGAAACCAATCGTTTGCTGGGCCTGGCAAAGGAAATCAGCACACAGCCCGACGGGCGCGAACTCGACCAGCTTGCAGCCACCGGCGAACAGGCCAGCAGCGCACTGCTGGCCCTGGCTTTGCAGGCCGCCGGCGTTCCTGCTCGCAGCTACACCGGCTGGCAGGTTCCGGTGCGTACTGACTCATCCCACACCCGCGCGCGTATTCATTCCATCGACGGCACCCGTGTCCAGGCTGACCTCGATGCGGGCCGTGTTGTCATCGTGACCGGTTTTCAGGGGGTTGACGAAGACAACGACATCACCACGCTGGGGCGCGGTGGTTCGGACACTTCCGCAGTGGCCATGGCAGCCGCCCTCAAGGCCGATGAGTGCCTGATTTTTACCGATGTTGATGGCGTATATACAACGGATCCACGAATCGTTCCTGAAGCGCGTCGCATGAACGTCATTTCCTTCGAGGAAATGCTTGAAATGGCATCGCTGGGTTCCAAGGTCCTGCAGATCCGTTCGGTTGAGTTCGCCGGTAAATACCGTGTGCCGGTGCGCGTACTTTCGTCGCTGACCGACCCCCAGATACCGCTCGAAGAAGAAATGTCCTCGGGCACACTCATTACTTTCGAGGAAGACCAGAAAATGGAACATGCCG
>JBAYOJ010000208.1:0-5316 GCA_041678385.1 Burkholderiaceae bacterium
TTCACATAGGCGGTGTTTGCCGAAAACGGAATGTAGGCGCCCGAGCGGCGAGCCAGGTCAATCAGCCGTTCGAGCAGATAGTGCGCGCGTTCCGGACCTTCGCGATCGAGCACCGCTTCGAGTGCTTCGAGCCATTCCTGTTCTTCGAGGAGTGCATCGTCGACCTCGGTGGCCGAAGACTGTGCGTGTGCAAGGGAGGACATGCGTGGGTCTCCTGTTTCAGTTGTCAGTGTCCGGCTGCGTGCGGACCGATCTTGCGAGCCGCGTAGCGGCACCTTCCTCATTCTAGGAAGAAGGGGGTTTCTGGGCAAGCGATATTTCATTTTATGATATGGCTTTCCATAATACGAAAAATATTTGCTTAAATTCTGGATACAGGGAGAATCCAGCTCCCCCGCGCAGCAACGGATTGGCCCTCCTGCTACCCCTACGACTACAATTGGTCACGCGCCCGCTACCGGCTCAGATTCCTCATGGCCACCCATTCGAAGAAATCCCTCATACCCACCACCTTTTACGATCAGGCCCACCATCCGCGTCGCGGATTCTACTGGCTGACGCCCGTCATTGTCCTGGTGCTTTACCTGTGTGTGATGGGCGCCTTCATCTGGCTGCAGCGCCTGCACAATGACAGCGTCATGTTCGTGACCATCGATCAGGAAACGCGGCAACAGCGACTGATGATGATCATTGCGGCACTTTCTTTCGTGATCGTGCTCAATCTGCTGGCGCTGTGGCGCTACACACGCTTCCGCACCCGGGCCGAAGCGGCGCTTATCGCTGAAACCGGCTTTCGCCGCGCCATGGAAAACTCCATGTCCACCGGCATGCGGGTATTTGATATGCAGGGCCGCATCGCTTACGTGAATCCGGCCTTCTGCCGGATGATAGGCTGGAACGAGGCCGACCTGATCGGCCGCACCGCGCCCTTCCCTTACTGGATACCGGGGCGCCACGCGCAGCACCGCGAAACGCTCGACTTATTGCTGTCGGGCCGCACCCCCAGCAGCGGCCTGGAAGTCGAAGCCCAGCGCCGCGATGGTTCACGCTTCACCGCACGCATGTATGTATCGCCACTGCGCGACCCCAACGGCGAACAGATAGGCTGGATGACGTCCATGACGGACATCACCGAACCCAAGCGCATACGCGAAGCCCTTACGGCCGCCCACGAGCGCTTCATGACCGTGCTCGAAGGCCTGGACGATGCGATTTCGGTAGTGGCAGACACCACCGAAGGCCTGGAGCTACTGTTCGCCAACCGCACCTACCGGCGGTTTTTCGGGGCGCAATCCAGCGGCCACGCCGAACTCCTGGGTGGGCGCCTGGGGCGTTTCACCGACGAAACCGTGGAAATCTATTCTGAATCTGCACAACGCTGGTTCGAAGTCCACCACCGCATTCTGGCATGGACTGACGGCCGCCGCGTCCGTCTGCAGGTGGCCCGCGACATCACCGAACGCCGCACGCACGAAGAAGCCTCTCGCGTGCAGCAAGAAAAGATCCAGCTCACCAGCCGCCTGACCACCATGGGTGCAATGGCCTCATCGTTGGCCCACGAACTGAATCAACCGCTCACAGCCATTGCCAACTACAGCATGGCGGCCGTTGCCATGCTGAAGGCCGGCAGCCACGATACCGACCGCCTGCTTGAAGCCCTGCAGAAGTCGGCCGCCCAGGCTGAACGCGCCGGCAAGATCATCAGCCGCATCCGCGAATTCGTGAAACGCAGCGAGCCTCGCCGCCAGCGGGTGAAGGTGCGCAGCATCCTGGACAACGCCGTCGCCTTCGCCGATATCGATGCGCGCAAGCGCCAGATAGAGATCCAGCAAAAGCTGCCGGATCCTATGCCTGACGTGCTGGCCGACCCCATCCTGATCGAACAGGTATTATTGAATCTTCTCAAAAACGGCGTGGAGGCCATGGAAAAAAGCGACTACCACGTCCTGCACGTCAACGTAAGCCAGCAGGAATCCATGCTGGAAATCGCGGTGATAGACCGTGGCCACGGCCTGCGCGACCCCGGACGCCTGTTCGAGCCGTTCTACAGCACCAAATCCGAAGGCCTGGGCATGGGGCTGAACATTTGCAGAACCATCATAGAGTCCCACCACGGTCGCCTGTGGGCCACACAAAACCCTGAAGGCGGGACCATATTCCGCTTCACCCTACCCTGCGCACCGCAGGTAGCCTCGGAAACTCAAGCAGACATCCAGGAGCACAATGCATGACGAACAACCAAGCAACGAGCACAATTTTCATCGTAGATGATGACGAAGCCGTACGTGACTCCCTGCGCTGGCTGCTCGAGGCAAACGGCTATCGCGTCAAAAGCTTCAGCGGCGCGGAAGAATTCCTGCAGGCATACGACCCGGAACAGATAGGCGTTCTGATCGTCGACGTACGCATGCCCGGCATGAGCGGCCTGGAACTCCAGGAAGCGCTGATTGCCCGGCAGGCCCCCCTGCCCATCGTTTTCATCACCGGCCATGGCGACGTACCCATGGCTGTTTCCACCATCAAGAAAGGCGCCATCGACTTTCTTGAAAAGCCCTTCAACGAAAGCGACCTGCGCGATATCGTGGCCCGCATGCTCGAAGATGCCACCGAAAGGGTCAGCCAGGCGCGCGCCCAGCGCGACCAGCAGGCTGTCCTCAACCGGCTTACCGCACGCGAACAGCAGGTACTGGAACGCATCGTCGCAGGGCGCCTGAACAAACAGATAGCCGGTGATCTCAATATCAGCATCAAAACAGTAGAAGCGCATCGCGCCAATATCATGGAAAAACTTGAAGTCACCACCGTGGCCGATCTGATGAAGATCGCGCTGGCCAAACCCGAAGGTGCCGCATGACGGCCCGCATCATCGACGGCAAGGCGCTGTCCGCCGCTGTACGCGAAGAAGTCGCTGAACGCGTCAAGGCCTTGCGCGCTCAGAACATACAGCCCGGCCTGGCCGTCGTGCTGGTGGGCGAAGACGCGGCATCGCAGGTCTATGTGCGCAACAAGGCGGCAGCCTGCGAAAAGGCAGGCCTGTATTCGCGTGTCATCCGCATGGGCGAGGACACGACCGAAGCCGAACTGCTCGACGTCGTACGCCAGCTGAACGGCGACGACGCCATACACGGCATTCTCGTGCAGCTGCCTCTGCCGGGCCACATGAACACGGCCAAGGTCATTGAAACCATCGCCCCTGAAAAAGATGTCGACGGCTTTCACATCAGCAATGCCGGCCTGCTCATGACGGGCAAGCCGCTGTTCCGGCCTTGCACCCCTTACGGCGTCATGAAGATGCTCGAATCCGAGCAGGTCACCATCTGGGGCGCCGAAGCCGTGGTGGTCGGCGCCAGCAATATCGTCGGCAAACCCATGGCCATGCTGCTGCTGGCAGCAGGCGCCACCGTCACCATCTGCAACTCCAAAACCCGCGACCTGGGTACACAAACGCGCCGCGCCGACATTCTGATCGTTGCCACCGGGCGGCCTGGCATGGTCACTGCTGACATGATCAAGCCTGGCGCCGTCGTCATTGATGTCGGCATCAACCGTCTGCCTGATGGCAAGCTGGTGGGCGACGTCGAATTCGAAGGCGCCCGCAAGGTGGCTGGCGCCATCACCCCCGTACCCGGCGGCGTCGGCCCCATGACCATCGCCATGCTGCTGGTCAATACGCTGGAAGCCGCCGAACGCAGCGCGTCCGGCATTACCCTGCAAACCCACTGAGCTGAAAATACCAAGCACCGTATGTCCCAGAACCCCCTGCTGTCTCCCATTTCCTCGCTGCTGGACTATGCCGCCGTCCGCCCCAGTCACATTGAAGCGGCCATCCCGGCTCTGATCGAGCAGGCGCGCAATGCGGTCGAACGCGCTGCCGATCCCGCACTGACACCGTCATGGGAAACCGTCATCGATCCTCTGGAAGATGCTTCCGAGCGTCTGTGGCGCGCTTGGTCTGTTGCCGGCCATCTGAACGGTGTCGTCAACACGCCCGAGATCCGCAATGCCTATAACGCATGTCTCACGGATATCACGGCTTATTCCACCTGGGTCGGTCTGCACCAGGGCTTGTACGCACAGTATCGCAGGCTGCATGAATCGGCTGATTATTCCCAACTGAGCCCGAGCCGGCAGCGCATCATCGAACTGGCCCTGCGCGACTTCCGGCTGAGCGGGGTCGAACTTCAAGGCGAAGCCCGCGAACGCTATACCGTCATTTCCGACGAAGCCGCCCAGGCCGGACAGAAGTTTTCCGAGAATGCTCTGGATGCCGTCGACCACTGGGAACTGCTGATCACCGACGAAACAAGGCTGCAAGGCATACCCGGCGACGTCCTTGAAGCGGCCCAGGCAGCCGCCCGGGACGGCGGCCAGCAAGGCTGGAAGCTCAGCCTCAAGATGCCCTGCTATCTGCCTGTCATGCAGCATGCGCAAGATCGCGCGCTGCGCGAACAGATGTACCGTGGCTATGCCACCATCGCTTCCGAACAGGGCGACCCACAGTACGACAACTCCACCCTGATCGAGAAACTACTGGCCTTGCGCGCCGAAGAAGCCGGGCTGCTGGGCTTTTCCAGCTTTGCCGACATGCGTCTTGAAACTCGCATGGCAGACAGCCCTGCCCAGGTGCTGGACTTTCTGCGCGAACTGGCCGCCCGCGCCCGCGCTTACGGCGAACGCGATCTGGCGGAATTGCAGGCCTTCGCTGGCGAAAAGCTGGGTATGGAGACGCTGCAACCCTGGGACATCGCCTTTGTTTCCGAGCGTCTGCGCGAAGCGCGCTATGCCTATTCCGAAGAAGACGTACGTAAGTATTTCACCGAAGCACGCGTCCTGGACGGCCTGTTCGACGTTGTGGGCCGGCTGTTCGGGGTAAAGCTGCTCCCCATCGACACCCCGGTCTGGCACGAAGATGCACGCGCCTGCGAAGTTCGCGATGCCGACAACCGCCTGCTGGGCACGCTTTACCTGGACCTCTATGCCCGCCAAGGCAAGCAGAGCGGTGCCTGGGTGGATAGCGAACGTTCGCGCCGCCGCAGCGCCGCCGGCCTGGTCACCCCGGTCGTTTATCTGACCTGTAATTTTTCGCGCCCCCAGGAAGGCCGCCCTTGCCTGCTGACGCACGACGACGTCATCACCCTGTTCCACGAAAGCGGCCACGCCCTGCATGCCCTGCTTTCCGAAGTCGATGACCCTGCCGCATCGCCGTTTGCCAGCGTCGAATGGGATGCCATCGAACTGCCCTCGCAGTTCATGGAGAACTTTTGCTGGGAATGGTCGGTCATACAATCATTGACCCGTCATGTGGATACGGGCGAA
>JBAYOJ010000209.1:0-5286 GCA_041678385.1 Burkholderiaceae bacterium
GCAAAGTCGCCCGTACCCGGCCGTTCAATCTTGATCACCCGGGCACCCAGATCGGCAAGCTGGCGCGTGCAAAAAGGCGCAGCGATGGCATGTTCAAGCGTAATGACGGTAATGCCGTCGAGGGGACGTGACATGGCGTACCTTTAGAACGAACGCGGCAAGCCCAGAATGTGCTCGGCCACGTAGGAATAGATCAGATTGGTGGAAATGGGTGCCACTTGATACAGGCGCGTCTCGCGGAACTTGCGCTCGACGTCGTATTCGTTGGCAAAGCCGAAGCCACCGTGTGTCTGCAGGCAGACGTTGGCGGCTTCCCAGCTGGCCTTCGCCGCCAGATACTTGGCCATGTTTGCCTGAGCGCCGCAGTCCATCTCGGCGTCGAAGCGACGGGCTGCTTCGAAACGCATCAGGTTGGCCGCTTCGACTTCGATCAGGGCGTCGGCGATCGGGAACTGCACCCCCTGATTCTGACCGATGGGGCGATCAAACACAACACGCTCATTCGCGTAGTTGCGCGCACGGTCGACAAACCAGTAGCCATCACCGATACATTCGGCGGCGATCAGCGTGCGTTCTGCATTCAGGCCGTCCAGAATGTATTTGAAGCCGCGGCCTTCTTCGCCAATCAGATTCTCTTCAGGAATTTCAAGGTTCTCGAAGAACAATTCGTTGGTTTCATGGTTGACCATGTTGGGGATAGGACGCACGGTCAGACCCTTGCCAATGGCTTCGTGCAGATCGACGATGAAGATCGACATGCCCTGGGATTTTTTCTTGACTTCAGCCAGCGGCGTGGTGCGTGCCAGCAGAATCATAAGATCAGAGTGCTGCACCCGCGAAATCCAGACCTTCTGGCCATTCACTACATAGCGGTCGCCCTTCTTGACGGCGGTGGTCTTGAGCTTGGTGGTATCGGTACCGGTGGTGGGTTCCGTTACGGCCATCGATTGAATACGCAGCTTGCCGGCAGCAATCGACGGCAGGTAGCGCTGCTTCTGCTCGTCGCTGCCATTGCGCAGCAAAGTGCTCATGTTGTACATCTGGCCGTGCACCGCGCCGGCATTACCGCCCGAGCGGTTGATTTCTTCCATGATCACCGACGCTGCACCCAGGCCCAAGCCAGTGCCACCGTATTCCTCGGGAATCATGGCCGCCAGCCACCCGGCTTCCATCAACGCGTCTACAAAGGCTTCTGGGTAGGCTCTTTCTTCGTCGACCTTGCGGAAGTATTCATCGGGGAACTGCTTGCACAACTGGCGAACTGCGTCGCGGATATCCTGGTATTCGTCGGTTTCATGGAACATGGTTTTCTCCTAGTTGGGCATTATTGTGCAAACACCGGCGGTATTTGTGAAATACTAATTCAACCTACCCGTTAAACATAAAACATATAGCCCAGGCAAATCATCCATGGAACTTCGACAACTCCGGTATTTTGTGGCGGCCAGCGAAGCCGGCAGCCTGCTCAAGGCTTCCGGGCGGCTGCACATTGCTCAGCCTGCCCTGGGCCAGCAGATTGCCGCACTGGAACACGAACTGGGGGCCCGCTTGTTCGACCGCTCCAGTCGCGGGGTCACGCTCACCGAGGCCGGCAAGGTATTCCTGGAACATGCGCAAGTGTTGCTGGCCGATGCCGAGCGGGCGCGCCTGGCCGTCCGCGACTCGACCACTGTCCCGCGTGGGGATGTGTCCCTGGGCCTGACCACCACCATCGCACTGGCGGCCACCATGCCTATTCTCAGTGCCTGTCGCACACAACTGCCCCAGGTGCGGCTGAAACTGGTGGAAGCCTATAGTGGCTTCCTGCACGAGCGGCTACAGTCTGGTCGGCTGGATTTCGCCCTGCTGTATGACGACACGCCGGATATCGGTGTATCCAAGCACCCATTGCTGGACGATCAACTGGTGCTGGTCACCAGTGCAACACGCAAACTGCCCAAGCAGCTTTCCCTGGCAGCACTCAGCCACTGGCCGCTGGTACTGCCGGGCAGGGAACACGGCCTGCGCCGCATCATTGATGACGCCTGCGCCCCCCTCAAGATCGAACTGAATATCGTGGCTGAAATCGAATCCCTGAATAGTGTGAAGCGTGCAACCGAAGCAGGCATCGGCAATACCATTCTGCCGCTGGGGTCGGTGGCTGAAGAAGTGGCGCAAGGGCGGCTGCGCACCACCGAGATCGAAAAACCCCGCATGTTGCGGCGTGTGGTCTGGGCCACCAATACGACTCGCCCGCCTTCAGCGGCCAGCACTGCCGTCATCGAACTGGTAAAGGAAGTGATCCACGGTATGGTGGTATCGGGTGCCTGGCCGGCCAAGTGGGTAGGCGACCCACCCCAGACAAATGAGGGGCCTTCATCCACGCGTGAATGACGGCCCCCTGGCCTGCACCGGTCGAGCTCAGAAAGGTTTGAGGCCCAGTGCCGAGCGGAAACGGTTCTTGATGTAGGGGCCGTCCCGCGGAGGCAGGGCGCGAGGCGGCTCATCGGATTGGATCAGCACTTGCACAAATGCGGTGCCCTGGCGCGCATTGATTCCTTCTGCAATGCTTGCGCACGAATCGACATCACTGACCGAGAAGGCATTGGCAATACCAAAGCCCTTGGCGACCGCCACCAAGTCGGTACCCAGGCTGGAATGGCTGCGCTGCATGCCGGTTTCACCGAAATGGCCGTTATCAAGCACGACTATCGTCAGGTTTTTGGGCTGCTTGACACCAATGGTGCCCAGGCTGCCTATGCCCATCAATTGTTCGCCGTCGCCGGTGATGACCACCACGGATTTGTCCGGCTGAGCCAAGGCCAGGCCCAGGGCCATGGGGCATGCACCACCCATGGCACCCCACAGATAATAGTTGCCGTCGCGGTCGCCGCTGGCAAACACGTCGTATGAGGCGGAGCCCAGGCCCGTCACGATCAGGGCATCAGGCGCGGCCGCCATGAGCTTGGCCACGAATTCGCGGCGATCTGCCTGCGGTGTCGATGTTTTCTGGTTCATTAGTTGCGCTCCCATTTCTTGCGGCCGATGAGGTCTTGTCCCAGCAGCACAGCGACTTTTTCGCCGGCGCCGAAGGCAGCGTCCAGGCCTGCGCTGACGATCTCTTCCACATCTTCCGGGCGCGACACACGCAGCACGTGTATGCCCATCAGTTCAAGAGCCGCCTGAGTAGCCCTGCCCATCGGGCCCTGCCAGGGATTGAATTCAGCGTATTCACCCCGCATGGTCACCAGGGTCAGAAAGGGGAAGTCGCCTGCCTGCAAAAGGGAAAACATATTGACGCAGTTGCCAACGCCGCTGCTCTGCATCAACAGAGCCGCACGCTGGCCGCCCAGCCAGGCACCGCTGACGAGAGCCACGCCCTCTTCTTCGGTGGTCAGAACGATGTCCTCGATTTCCGGATCCGCAATGGCGCTGCGGATCACGTGCGAGTGCCCGGCGTCGGGCACATAGGCAACCTGGCGGATGCCCCCTTCCTTGAGAACTTTGAAAATGCTTTCCTGCCATGCAGGAGCTTGTGCAGAGGTATGGTTCATTGCCTTGGGAATATTCCGGGAATGGATCAGGGACCATCATCATATAATGTGATTCTTAGATATAAGAAATAGAATTTACTGATTTCACCATCAGATTTCTCAATCCTGAATCAACCTCATGGATTTCAAGCAACTACGAGCTTTCCTCACTGTCGCGGAAACCGGTAACGTGACGCGGGCCGCCGAAGTCCTGCATTTGGTACAACCAGCGGTCTCTCGGCAAATACGCCTGCTGGAAGAAGACGTGGGCACAGCGCTGTTCGAACGCGAACGCCACGGTATGGTGCTGACCCAGGCAGGGAAGGCGCTGGTGGCCCACGCGCGGCGTGCCATGCAGGAACTGGATCGCGCACGCCTGGAAATCACCGCCACGACGACCGCGGGCCTCAGCGGGCTGGTAACGCTGGGTCTGCTACCCAGCACGGCCGATATCATTTCAGGCGGGCTGATCGCAGCGGTAGCATCGGCCTACCCCGGTATCCGTGTCCGCCTTACGGTAGGCTACGCCGGCACCCTGCTGCACTGGCTGGAATCAGGGGAAGTTGACGCCGCACTGCTTTATGGGGCCGAACGTTCTGCGTCGATAAAGACGACGCGGCTGGTCGAGGAACCGCTATGGGTCGTTGGCCCGAAAAATGCGGGATTGCGTCCTGACCGTGCCATGCCGCTGGTGAGCCTGGTGGGGCATCCGCTGATTCTGCCGAGTGCCCCGCATGGTATCCGTGCCTTGGTGGAACACGCCTGCGCCGTGGCAGGGGTGTCACTGCAGATCTCAGCCGAAACCAATGCCTTGAGCGTCCAGCGCGCGCTGGTTGTAGGGGGGCACGGGTGGACCATACTGCCGCCCATTGCCGTTGCCGACGACCTGCGGGCGGGCAGTCTGTCAGGCGCGCCCCTGACAGACCCACCCATACTGCGCAGCATCGTGCTGGGCCTGCCGGTTAACCGGCCCACTGGCCCACACGTGCACCGCACGATTGAATTGCTGATCCAGGAAATGCAGCAGGCCATCGATTCCGGTATCTGGATCGAAGGCCGCTGGCTAGTGTCCTGAATCGTGGGGGACTGGCGATGGCTCAAGCCATGCGCCGCAGCACGTTATCCTTTTTGATGAAGTGGTGCACCAGCGCAATACCGATATGCCCGACGATCATGATAAGCAACAGCCAGGCAATGGGTGAATGCAGTGAGTCCAGGCTGGCCATCCACGGGATTTCAGCACCGCCGCCCGCAATAAGCTGCATGCCAAAGACCTCCAGGCCATAGCCGGCGCCCACCATGATCATCATGCCGGTAGCCGGCATCAGCACCATCGCCGCGTACAACAGGAAATGCCCGATGGCAACCAGCTTGGCCGTTGCCGGATCTTGCACCGGTCGATTGTTCTTCTGCTTTGCAGCCCAGATGATGCGCAGCACCACGATCAACAGCAGCAGCGAACCGATGGAAATATGCCATGGCACCAGGGTCTGACCGACCCAATGTTCACCATCGGCGATACGGTCAAAAAACTTCAGCACCTGCCATCCGATCAACAGGGCCATGCCCCAATGAAATATTCGGGAAATACTGCCATAGCGTTCGTTGGAATCATGGGTCACTTCTGTTCTCCTGTCTGGTATCAAGGGACCCTCGTTCAATTACATTGCCATACGATGACGAGTCACCACCGGCCATTCCTTACGCGGAATAACGAACCCGGCAGCATTCAATCTTCTAGCCCAAGGCAGATCAGCCGAAACGATACGCTGAA
>JBAYOJ010000210.1:0-5273 GCA_041678385.1 Burkholderiaceae bacterium
ACACGCCCCGCCAGTCAGTGAGCCATGGCTCGATTTCTGCGGGGTCGACTATCGCCGTGTCCTTGCCAAGGGTCTGGACCAGTTTGTCCAGGAATTCCTGATTCATGTCTGATTTCCGATAGGGATGGTGGATGGAATAGAGGGAGAACCGCCCAGACCCAGCCGCGCGCAGGCCTGGCGCAGATGTTCATGGGCGCGGTCACGCGCCGCTTGTGGGTCGCGTGCCCGGATGGCTGCCAATATGGCTTCGTGTTCTTCATGAACGTGCTGCGCACGCAACAAGCCAGCGCGCAGATGTTCAGCGGCCCGGCCCGCGTCAGCAACACCCGACTGGGCGGCGGCATCTGTTTCAAACGTATGCCTGCGGGCGACCGCCACGCTATGTCGCCATTGCTCTGAAAGATAAGCAAGCAACTGCGGATAATGGGGATTATGAGTGGCTTCTGCCAAATTACGATGAAACGCCAGATCAAGTTCCAGGGCATGGGCCGGTACATGCAGCGAAGACTTCAGACGGGCCAGGATGGTGTCCATCCGGGCGAGGTCTTCATCCGTGGCGCGCTGCGCAGCCAATGACGCTGCGGCACCTTCCACGCCTGCACGCAGTTCGTATATATAAAGTAGAGCCGATCGATCGGGCGTGGCGGGGAGATCGAGCTGAAACCCATCATCCAGCGTATTGGACAGCACAATACAGCCCGCGCCCTGCCGCGTCTTTACCAGACCCTTGGTACGCAAGCGTTCCGTGGCTTCGCGAATGACGGCAGCGCTGACATCGAATTCCTGAGCCAGCAGGCGACCGGCAGGCAACTTGCCCCCCACAGGGTAGCTGCCATCGAGTATGCGCCCTATCAGTACCTCGGCGACGCGATCGGTCAGGCTGTCGCGATTCTTCATCATGAAAGGGACTATATCAGGTTATCAGATAACCTGAGAATAAAGTTGAGGCACAAAAATGACAACACTAGTAGTTTCACTGTAACAAACCACTATATGTAGGTTGCTATGATATTATTTCAACTACATGTAGTAGCCTTGATCAGCCTGCAGAATGCAGCCCACGCCACGTGCGGGACGTTCATCCGACGATACCAGAGGTTTAAAAGCTCAAGATGAAGCCATCAGATCTAATGAAGGTCACCAAGCGAGACGGTCGCACCGAACCCATCAACCTGGACAAAATCCACCGTGTCGTCGACTGGGCGGCCAAAGACCTGAACAATGTTTCCGTCTCCCAGGTAGAGCTCCGTTCACATATCCAGTTCTACGACGGCATCCGCAGCAGCGATATCCACGAAACCCTCATCAAGTCGGCCGCCGACCTGATTTCCGAAGATACGCCCGACTATCAGTACATGGCCGCCCGGCTGGCGATCTTCCACCTGCGCAAGATTGCCTATGGCGAGTTTGAACCGCCCCACCTGTACGACCATGTGCAGCGCCTGACCGACCTGGGCAAGTACGACCCCCACCTGCTGGCCGATTACAGCCGCGCCGAGTTCGACGAGCTTAATAGTCATATTGACCACTGGCGCGATATGAACTTTTCGTATGCGGCGGTAAAGCAGCTGGAAGGTAAATACCTGGTGCAGAATCGCGTCACCCGGCAGATCTACGAAAGCCCCCAATTCCTGTACATGTTGGTAGCGATGTGCCTGTTTTCGAAGTATCCCACTGCAACCCGGCTGGAATACATCAAGCGCTTCTATGACGCGGTGTCATTGTTCAAGATTTCTCTGCCCACCCCCATCATGTCAGGCGTACGCACGCCCACGCGCCAGTTCAGCTCTTGCGTACTGATCGAGTGCGGTGACAGCCTGGACAGCATCAACGCCACCACCAGCGCCATTGTGCGTTACGTGTCGCAACGCGCCGGCATCGGCATCAATGGCGGCCGCATCCGGGCGCTGGGCAGCGAAATCCGCGGCGGCGAGGCCCAGCACACGGGCTGCCTGCCCTTCTTCAAGATGTTCCAGGCGGCGGTCAAGTCATGCTCGCAGGGCGGGGTGCGGGGTGGCGCAGCCACGCTGTTCTACCCCTTGTGGCACCTTGAAGTCGAAACGCTGCTGGTGCTGAAGAACAACCGCGGGGTCGAAGAAAACCGCATCCGCCACCTTGACTACGGTGTGCAGATCAATCGCCTGCTGTATCAACGCCTCATCAAGGGCGCGAACATCACCCTGTTTTCGCCGCACGATGTGCCGGGCCTGTACGACGCCTTTTTCGCCGATCAGGATGAATTCGAGCGCCTGTACGAAAAATACGAGCAGGATGCTTCCATCCGTAAACGCAGCCTGCCGGCCGTCGAACTGTTTTCATTGATGATGCAGGAACGCGCAGGCACGGGCCGCATCTACATTCAGAACGTCGATCACTGCAACACCCATAGCCCGTTTGACCCGAAGCAGGCCCCCGTGCGTCAGTCGAATCTGTGCATGGAGATCGCGCTGCCCACCCAGCCCTTGAATGATCTCAATGACCCTGAGGGTGAAATCGCCTTGTGCACACTGTCAGCACTGAACCTGGGCGCGCTGGAATCACTGGATGAGCTCGAACCCCTGGCCGACCTGGTCGTGCGGGCGCTGGATGCCTTGCTGGACTACCAGGACTACCCGGTCAAGGCAGCTTTGAATGCCACCGAAAACCGCCGCTCTTTGGGCGTGGGTGTCATTAATTATGCGTATTACCTGGCAAAGAATGGCGTGCGCTATTCAGACGACACCGCGCTGGGCCTAACCCATCGCACTTTCGAGGCCATCCAGTATTACCTGCTGAAGGCGTCGGTACAGTTGTCGCGCGAATACGGCCCTTGCAAGGCCTTCAATGAAACCACCTACGCCGCCGGCCTGCTGCCTATCGACACCTATAAAAAGGATATCGATGGCCTCTGCAACGAACCCCTGCATCTGGACTGGGAAGCCCTGCGCGCCGATATCACCACCCATGGCCTGCGCAATTCAACGCTGACCGCGCTGATGCCTTCTGAAACCTCCAGCCAGATCGCCAACGCCACTAATGGCATTGAACCGCCGCGCGGGCTGGTTTCCGTCAAGCAATCCAAGGATGGCATCCTGCGCCAGGTAGTGCCCGAATTCGAACGCTTGAAGGATAACTACGAACTGCTCTGGCAAATGCCCGGCAACGACGGCTACCTGAAGCTGGTAGGCGTCATGCAGAAGTTCATCGATCAATCGATTTCAGCCAACACCAACTACGACCCGCAGCGTTTTGATGGCGGCCGCGTACCCATGAGGCAGCTTTTCAAAGACCTGCTGCTGGCCTACAAGTACGGCGTCAAGACACTGTACTACCACAACACACGCGATGGCGCCGACGACCCCAATGGCGAGTTCGAGGACGATGCCTGCGCAAGCGGCGCATGCAAGATCTGACGTAAGGGCCAGCAACATGACCTACAGCATTTTTTCGAAAGTCGACAACGACCAGCTCAAAGAACCCATGTTCTTCGGCCAGCCGGTCAATGTGGCGCGCTACGACCAGCAGAAGTACCCGATCTTCGAAAAGCTGATCGAAAAACAGCTTTCGTTTTTCTGGCGCCCCGAAGAAGTCGATATCTCACAAGATCGCATCGACTACCAGAGCCTGCCGGACCACGAAAAACACATTTTCATCAGCAATCTCAAGTACCAGACCTTGCTGGATTCCATTCAAGGGCGCAGCCCCAATGTGGCCTTCCTGCCGCTGGTATCGCTGCCCGAACTCGAAACCTGGATAGAGACCTGGGCGTTTTCCGAGACCATACACTCGCGCTCGTATACCCATATCCTGCGCAATATTGTCAATGATCCTTCCCCCATCTTTGACGACATCGTGCGCAACGAGCACATCAAACTGCGGGCCGGCGACATTTCGTCTTATTACGATGACCTGATCCACGACACCATGCTGTATTCACAGTTGGGGCCGGGCGAACACATCATCAATGGCGAAACGCGCAGCGTCGATAAGTATCAGCTCAAAAAGAAGCTCTACCTGTGCTTGATGAGCGTGAATATTCTTGAAGCCATTCGCTTTTACGTGAGTTTTGCGTGTTCTTTTGCCTTTGCAGAACGCAAGTTGATGGAAGGCAATGCAAAAATCATCCGGCTGATTGCGCGCGACGAGGCGCTGCACCTGACCAGCACCCAGCATATGCTGAACATCATGCGTTCCGGCCAGGACGACCCCGAGTTTGCCAAAGTGGCGCAAGAGCTCAGCCAGGAATGCCACGACATGTTCAAGCAGGCGGCCCTGCAGGAAAAGCAATGGGCGGAATACCTGTTCCGTGATGGCTCGATGATAGGGCTGAACAAGGACATCCTCAGCCAGTACGTGGAATACATCACCAATATCCGCATGGCGGCTGTTGGCCTGAAGCCGGCCTTTGAAGACGCCAAGCACAACCCCATTCCATGGATCAATACCTGGCTGGCGTCCGACACCGTGCAGGTCGCGCCCCAGGAAGTGGAACTCAGTTCCTATCTTGTAGGGCAGATCGACTCCGAAGTATCCAGCGACGATTTGAGCGGGTTTGAACTGTGACCCTGGTCACAACCACCGATCGCAGTTTTCAGCTGCTGAAAGGGGAATCATTGCTGGATGGCCTGGAGCGAACAGGCCATGAAGTGGAATACCAATGCCGCAGCGGTTATTGCGGGATGTGCCGCCTGACATTGCTTGCCGGGCGGGTCAGCTATGCCGACCCGCCCCTGGCCTGCGTCGGGCAGTCGGAAATCCTGCCCTGCTGCTGCACGGTAACCGAGCCGATACGCATAGAATGCCGTGCCGGCCGGCAAGGCGAACTGCCGCTTGAAACCGAACAGCGTGTGTTTGATTTCTGACGATGCCAGGTACACGCCTGTACAGCCAGAAGGATCAGCCCACAGTCACAAACCCGCCAGACTTGTTCAAGCGGAAATAGCAGCCCCCACAACAGGAAGATCAAACAGCAGAATTTCGGCGTCGTCTGCGTCACCGGCCTTTACCTGCGGTTCGGCGGTGATCTTCAGCGCATCGCCCGCCTGCAGCATCTTGCCATTCACCGTAAGGCTGCCGCGCGCCACGTGCACGTAGGCGCTGCGCGCGCTCGGCAAGTCATATTCAAGCGCATCGCCCCCGTCGAGAATCGCGGCGTGAAGGGTGGCATCTTGATGAATCGACACTGATCCATCACGCCCGTCAGGCGAGGCGATCAAGCGCCATTGCCCCTGCTTGCTGGCTGGGTCGAAGAATTTTTCTTCATAGCTCGGCTCAATGCCCTGCACATTGGGCGC
>JBAYOJ010000211.1:0-5268 GCA_041678385.1 Burkholderiaceae bacterium
GCCGGTGTGCGGCTATCGCGCTTCTGCCATTCGCGCATCTTCATCTTTTCGGGTGGGCAACGCCACAGTTCGACTTCGAAGTTGATGTCTTCTCAGTTAGCGAGCCGAATCTGGCCAGGGCGCCGAAATACAGATCCCCCAGGGAGTTCAGGCGTCACCAGGATTTATCAACCCAAGGGTGATTCCGTGTCCGGTAATACGGGGGCAAATCCAGACGCAGTGGGACGCAGTTTAACCATGTGTCGATAGGGTCAGCATGTAATGGACCGCGATGTCTTGCAATAGGGAATTGAGCTGCGTTTGCGTCCGCGCCTCCCAAGTCTCATATGGCGACATGCTGTGCATGTCGAAGGGCGCTCGCCGCGCGGCCGGTATCCACAGTCCCTATTTCCTCGGCATGGGTCGCCATCGCCGTGAGTGCGCCGCCTAAAACGCCGACTGTATCACTCCACGACGCCCTACAAGGGGTGCGCTTCGCCGGGTACTCACCCGGTCCCTCCGGTTCTCTTCGTTCTCCACGGGCTGCGGCTTCCGTTCCCGCCCCTTTCCGTTCGTCCTTTCTTGATCCAGCGCGGCAAGGCGACGAACTCACGGAAACGGTGGCACTCCGGGCCAGACGTAGTACTGCGGACACCGCAATCACTACAGAAGGCTCGGAATCTTCGGCCCCGGTGCCAGTTAACCTCGGAAGGAGAAAGCAACGATGGAAAACCAAACCGCCGCGCTGAGCAATGACAACATGAACACGATGCCCGCCCTGTACGTGCGCGGCCCAAGCGGTCGCTACAAGCTTGCTAGCGATGATGAGATTCTTGCAGCTGGTCGAATCGCAGCAGAAAGTTTATTGCCGCAATCACAGCCGGTCGACAACCCGGTGAAAGTACGCAAGATCTTCCAATCGAAGCTGGCCGGCCTGGGGCATGAATGCGCAGCTTTTCTGTATCTGGACAGCAGGTTTAAGCCCATCAAGTACATAGAGCAGGGCATGGGTACGATCAATCAGGCCAGCGTTTACCCGCGCGAGATCGTGAAAACTGCATTGCGATTGAATGCCGCTGCACTCATCATGGCGCACAACCATCCGTCAGGATCCCCGGAGCCAAGTGCTGCCGACCTGAATTTGACGCAGCATCTTAAGAAAGCACTGGCGCTGGTCGATGTACGGGTTCTCGACCATATCATCGTGACGGGCACGGAAACCATCTCATTGGCCGAGCTTGGACAGATGTGACGGCCTGAAAGTCGGGCAGGGCTTTCGGCCCGCCTGGGCCTGCAGCGCGGCTGGGGGATGTCCTGCCGTGCGTCTTATTTCAATATGGTGTGCCTCAAAGCATGGGATTGCGGTGCGTTTAATCTGAGCTGGTCCATTTGGCCACCACTTCGGCTGCCGGTTCAGCGCCTTGACTGCCATCCGCACTGATACGCACCGGCCTGTGATGCACACAGATGACCGTCATGTGGTGCATGTCGTCGTTATAATGAGCGGCTATTCGGTCACCGGGAGACGGCAGGGACACGAAGGCATAGTCGCCCCAGTCCTGGGATTTGTCATATATCGATCCCCGTTCTACTAGCAGTCTGGCGATAAACATGGCTGTTCTCCTGCGTGGCCTCGGTGACTATTCGGGTAGGCCGATTTTACTATTTCGAGCCGCGGCGGTCAGAGGGTAGTTTGGGGGTCGCTCTTATACCTGCGTGCTCTGTATTCGTCGTGTAGTTTCATATTCTGGCATTCGGTAGAGTTGCTTATAGACCTTCAAGAGTATCTTCGATGAAAGTGATTGTGTGCGGCGCTGGACAGGTGGGAACCACTATTGCCAGGCATTTAGCCTCCGAAGGAGTTAGCGTAACAGTCATCGACATCGACCCTCAGCTAGTTCGCCGCGTGGACGAAAGTTATGACGTGCGAGGGGTAGTGGGCCACGCTTCGTACCCCGCCACCCTGAGAAAGGCGGACGCGCGCGATGCTGACATCATCATCGCGGTCACCGGCTCGGACGAAGTGAATATGGTGGCCTGCCAGATGGCGTATTCCTTGTTCGGCATCAAAAGGCGCATTGCTCGACTGCGTCATGCCGGCTATCTCGCGCAGGACAGTTTTGGACTGTACTCGGCTGAGCATCTGCCGGTCGACATCATCATCTCGCCAGAGATAGAGATTGCCGACGGGATTGCTTGGCGCTTGCGTACTCCAGGGGCCTTTGACATGGTGCCCATGGCGGGCGGGCTGGTAGAGCTACTGGGCATACACGTCGAATCGAGCAACAGCCCGGTCGTTGGCCAGCGGATCTGCGATATCGCGGGCCAGGCCGATTTCGAAGGCATGTCCGTGGTGGCCTGCATACGGAAGGGGCGCAGCTTCGTGCCGGACGTCCACGATCGCATTGAGGTGGGAGACGACGTCTACGTTGTTGTGAGGGCCGACAAAGCCAAGGACACCATGGAGGCGTTCGGCCACCGGGACCGGGAAGCCCGAAATCTGGTCGTCGTGGGTGGTGGCAATGTTGGCTTTCACTTGGTCCAGAAACTACGACGCACGACGCCTAACGTCAATATCAAAATCATCGAGCACAATCTCGAACGTGCCAGATACGTCTCCGACGAGTTGGGCAGTGGCGTCATTGTGCTGCACGGCGATGCGCTCGATCAGGAGATGCTTGAAGAGGCGCAGACGAGTCTTGCAGAAACGATTGTGGCGGTGACTAACGACGATGAAACAAATATCTTTGCGTCGGTCCTGGCCAAGCAAGTTGGATGCAAGCGGGCCATTACGCTGGTCAATAAGCGCAATTACGAGGCGTTGACGCCGGCCCTGGGCATTGATGCTGTTGTCAGTCCCAGTGCTGTCACCATTTCAACCGTACTGCGGCATGTACGCCGCGGGGCCATTGCCGCGCTACACACGCTACGCGAAGACTTCGGCGAAGTCATTGAAGCTGAGCTTACCGAAGAGTCAAGACTGTTGCGTCGTCCTATCGGGAAGCTGGGACTACCGCCCGGAATGAGAATTGGGATGGTCGTCCGGGACAAACAAGTTATCAATCCGACGGCGGAAACACAATTGCTTGTTGGGGACCATATCGTGGCGCTGGTGACCTACAGCTATCTTCGTTTGGCCGAAGCTTTGCTGGGTACGCGGAGAGACCGCCTTGGTTGATCCGATTCAGCGTCGCACCTTGGCGCTTCGCTCCAAATCGGTGCCGGGCATCAAGGCGATCCTTTTTCTGGTGGGTCTGGTCTTGTTGGCAACGGCGGCAATGATGCTGTTCCCCATGACTGTTGATGTCTACTACGGAAGTGATAACTGGCAGGCATTTGCGGCATCGTCGATATTGACTGCGTTGATCGGTGCTTCTTTGACCTATAGCAGTCGGCGAGCTTGGAAGGCCGGGCTTACCCTCCGCCAGGCATTCACGCTGACGCCCATGAGCTGGTTCAGTGTGGTTATGGTCAGCGGCCTGCCTTTTTATTTCTCAGATTACGGCAGCGTCAGCGGCAATGTGCCGAACGCATTTTTTGAAGCCGTGTCAGGCATCACCACCACAGGAGCGACTGTTCTTTCCGGCCTGGATCACGCCCCGCCTGGTTTGTTGCTTTGGAGAGCCGTGCTGCAGTGGATGGGCGGTATCGGCATTATTGCAACCGCCATCGCAATTCTTCCCGCGCTGGGTATTGGGGGGATGCAGCTCTTCCGCACTGAATCATCCGACCGCTCCGAGAAAGCCATGCCTCGCGTACGCCAGATAGCCACTACTATTGGATTGGTGTATTTGGGTCTGACCGTCCTGGCGGCGTCCGTCTACTGGCTTGCGGGCATGCCCCCTTTTGAAGCCATTGCTCACGCCTTGACCTCGATCGCGACCGGCGGCTACTCCACTTCCGATGGCTCATTCGGAACATGGGAATCAAACGGCATACAGTGGTGGGCCGCGGCCTTCATGCTGTCAGGCAGTATTCCGTTTGTTCTCTATGTTCGCTTTTTTGCCGGCGAAGCCAGAGCCCTTTGGGACAGGCAGGTCAAAACGATGCTGGCTTTTATTGCGGTGGCGGCGTCGATCCTGGGGCTGTGGCTGGTGTTTTCGGGGCAATACGGCGTGGAGGCTGCTTTCCGGCACGCCACCTTCAATGTAGTGTCGGTGGTCACCACGACCGGCTTTGCGAGCACCGACTATGCATCTTGGGGCAACGCGGCGGTTGGCGTTTTTTTCGGACTGCTGTTTGTGGGCGGCTGCACAGGATCGACCTCAGGCGGCGTCAAAATATTCCGGCTGGAAGTCATGGCGGTTATGTTGAAGGCTCACTTCATGCGCCTGCTTTATCCCAACGGCGTGTTTCCTCGCACCTACGGAGGACGGGTGCTGGACGATGACGTGGTCGGTTCGGTGGTAGCCTTCTTGAGCGTGTTCGTGCTGTTTTATTCTGTCGTTACCATTGCCCTTATGGCTTTTGGACTCGATTTTTTGACCAGTGCCTCGGGCGCGGCGACAGCCTTGTCCAATGTGGGGCCAGGGCTGGGCGAGATCATAGGCCCCGCCGGCAACTTCTCCAGCCTTCCCGATGGGGCTAAATGGGTGATGTGTGTCGGCATGCTGCTCGGGCGACTCGAGTTGTTCACCGTTCTCATTTTGTTTGTGCCGAGATTTTGGCGTGGGTAGTAGAGTATTTGATATTCGGTATCGAGCATCACAATATGAGCGCGGCATTGGTCGGGCCCGGTCTCGAAACCAGCTTATCCAGAACGAGCTGACATTCGTGTTTCAGGAGGAGCAGGACCGGGCTGATTCCATTACGGCACGACTCAACGAAAGTATTCGATAAAAATTCACTAACAATGTATTAATAAGGCGTGTTGAGAGCGGCCACACCGTACCCTCCGCCTAACGGCTGCAGGCCGGGCTCTCGTGCTTCGCTTCAAGCCGCCTGCGGCGTCTTACCCCTCCGGGCTTCCATCCCTCACGTCTTCGCGCCTGCCGGCGCTGCGCGCTGCGCTTGCCCGGGGCCACTAGCCCAAGTAAGAGCCGCGCCGTGCGCGACTAGGGGCGCTCGCCGCGCGGCTGCCGTGCGGGGGTCATTGCTCGGGCGGGGCCGCTGTTCCGTCGTCCGTGAGTTCCGTCGCCAAAACCGCCGACTGTATCACTGCGCTTCTCCCTGCAAGGGGTTCGCTTCGCCGGGTACTCACCCGGTCCCTGCGCTTCGCTTCGGGCTGCGGCTTCCGTTCCCGCCCCTTTCCGGTCGGCGCTACATGATCCAGATCGGCACGGCGACGGA
>JBAYOJ010000212.1:0-5241 GCA_041678385.1 Burkholderiaceae bacterium
AGGCGCTGGCCATGAAAACCCCGGCTCAAGCATTTGCATTAGCCGCCTGAACTGAGCAGGTTCTGCTGGGTCATTACACCTGTCTCATCACGGAAGGGGTCGACTTGGAAGAGGACCGGATCGAGGCCATTGCTTCTGGTTCGCATGGCTTGTATGGTCTTTTATTTGGCATGCCGGATGTCACACCCAGTTGGAACAATCAGCCAGTTGTCGTCCGGGATGCGTTCGAGGGACTAGTACATCCTCCGTAGTTGGATGGGTGGATAGAAAACGCATATAAGAATATCGTAGGCCCTCACATACTGACGGGTGACAATAACGCGCCTCAGCCAGAAGGAGCGGCGCGCCAGCAGGGTTATTTTCAGAGAAAAAAATAATGAAGCTCGATCATGTTTCTGGAAAATATCTCCTGTTTCTTCTTGCACTTATTGTCCCGTTTTTTCTATATATCGGCGGAAAAAATACACTAGCCATCGGCCTGCTTATAAGTCTTCTCGTCATTTTTTTGACAGCCGGGCTGTATAACAATTGGGCCCGGAGCCCGGCCAGATATCTGTAAGCGTGCGGGCAAGGCACATTGACTAACGACCGCAATAGCGACCGTCAGTAACGGAGCTTGGGTTAACGGCGTGAACTACGCCGTGTCAGGTTGCCACCGATGCGGCAACAATTCATCGATCCGATTGTTGGGATGTGTAGGTAGGCGGGTGAGCACGTCCATCAGATAGGCGTACGGATCATGCCCATTCATCTTCGCGGACTGGATCAGGCTCATAACGGCAGCCGCACGCCGGCCCGCCCGCTGAGAGCCAGCGAACAGCCAGTTCTTGCGCCCAAGGGCAATGGGCCGGATCTGGTTCTCGATCCAGTTGTTATCGATGGGTAATCGACCATCACCCAGGTAGCGAGTCAGTGCCGCCCAGCGTTTCAGGCTGTAGTCCAGTGCACGAGCGATGCCTGTACCGTCAGGCACCTTCGAGCGATTTGCGGTCATCCAGGCGTGTAAGGCTTCGACAATGGGCCGGGCCTGTTGCTCCCGTAAACGTTGCCGTTCTTCGGGGGGCAGGCCTGCGCACTGAGCTTCGATCTCGTAGAGTTGCGCGATGGACTTCAGCGCCTGCTCAGCGATCTGGCTGTTGCCCGACTGATGCAGCTCATAGAACTTGCGTCTAGCGTGCGCCATGCAACCGACCTCGGCGATGCCTTGCTCGAAGCAGGCCTTGTAGCCACCGTAGTCATCGCAGATCAGTTCACCGCGCCAGTCGCCGAGGAACGCCCGGGCGTGCGCGCCAGAGCGCCCTTCGGTAAAGTCGTAGACCACCGCCTTCAGGTCCTGGAGGGCGCCGGACGCATAGGCCCACAGATAGGCACGGTGCGTCTTCTTGCTGCCCGGTCGCAGCACCTGCACAGGGGTTTCGTCCGCGTGCACCACCGGCTCGTTCAGGATGGCTTCACGCAGGGCATCCACCAGCGGTTGCAAGCGCACGCCGCATACGCCCACCCACTCTGCCAGGGTGGAGCGCGGGATCTTCACCCCGGCTCGCGCGTAGATCTGTTCCTGGCGATACAGCGGCAGATGGTCGGCATATTTCGCCACCAGCACATGCGCCAGCAAGCCGGATGTGGCGATGCCCTTGTCGATGACCTGAGCGGGTATGGGCGCCTGGGTCAGCGTCTCACACTGACGGCAAGCCCATTTGCCTCGGATGTGCTGCTCAACGCTGAACACACCCGGGGTGTAGTCGAGCTTTTCGGTGATGTCCTCGCCGATGCGCTGCATCTGGCAGCCGCAGCTGCAAGTGGTTGAGCGCGGTTCGTGGCGCACTTGGATGCGGGGCAATTCCGGCGGCAGGGCCTGACGCTTGGGCAGCGAGACCGTCTTCTGTTCCGGTTGCGGGCCACCCAGATTGATCAGTTCCTGCTCGATGGCGGCGATGTCGGCGTCGAGCGCGTCTTCCAACAGCACCCCCTGTTCGCCGCCAAGCTGTTCGCTCTTTTTGCCGAAGCGATAGCGACGCAGCACCGCAATCTCCTGCGTGAGCTTGCGGATGTGCGTGTCCTTAAAGCGAATGTCCTGCGCCTGCTGCTCGAGCTTGCCCATCAGTTCCGCGGCCAGCGCCCGCAGGGCGTCGGCATCAAGCTGATCGAGGTTGGCGGCAGACTTCAGAGGCATGGCTGCCATGATGCCAGACCCCTGTGCAGCGCACCATTCGCACTGCCCCCGATTGCAAATCTGTGGTCATAGAATGGCGATCGATTCGTACTCACCCAGGCGTTGCCATGGCAGACCGATGACGAGCGCACGCGCCTGTTCAGACGAGAGCTCGATCTGTGTGTCACCGGGCCGGGGCCAGTGCACACTGCCCTGATGCAGCCGCCGTACAGCCAGCCAGATGCCGAAGCCATCACACACCAACACCTTTAGCCGCGTGCCACGGCGATTGGCAAACACGTATGCGTGATGCGGCTGCGAGGCGCCGAAGACTTCTATCACCTTGGCCAGCAGCCGATCCATGCCGCTGCGCATGTCCACGGGTTCGACCGCTATCCAGATTTGGTCAATGCGGATCACTGAAACAATTCTCGTAACCAGCCGGCGCATTCGCCAGCGGCCTGCGCAGGCCAGCTCACCCGTGCCTGCAAGGCACCGCGCTGAAGTTGGACTTCAATGTCGCGCGTTGTCGCCGGGGTGTTGGGAGGTGTGACCATCCTAGTGCTCGGGGCGGCCTCGACCGGGATAAATGCAGGCGTCTCGGGCAGTGTCAACGCACCGCGTCGTGCTTCCCGACGCCAGCGCTGTACCAAGTTCGGGTTCAGGTCGTGCGCGATCGCAATGCCAGCCACCGACGCACCTGGCTGCTCGCAGGCGTGAAGGATATGCGCTTTGAACGCCTTGCTGTGCTGGCGCCGCGTGCGCCGCTGAGCTGAAGTGTCTGAATCCATCGATAGTCCCCCTTAACAACAAGTGGGGACTATGCGCCCGAGCGCTACGCTCGCTCAAGGTGTGTTGAGCGGACGCTTACGTGCCACCTTCCGAAATGAAGTTGATCGTTTCGACATCGGCAATGGTCAGACCCGTGCCAATTGCAACGTTTGTTGCGGCGGTGGCATGATCCAGAGTGATGTTCAGGGTATTGGCAGTATTGGCTGCCGCGCCTTTGATTGCCAGACTATTGGCGCCATTGAAATCGCTTTCAACAACCACATTAGCGCCATCAACCAGGCCGGAAACGACTAATTGATCGCCACCCGCAACAGAGTCACGGAACGTGTAGGTATCGACACCGCTGACGTTGGTGAGATTGGTGGTTGCTGTGATGGCACCATTGCGGTCAACCACCAGATTCAGCTCGCCCTCGTGCTCGCTGGCGTCGATAGTTTGGCCAGTAACCGCCAAATGAGCAACACGCGCGTTCAGGTCAGCTTCGCCGGTGACAATAGTCTTGGTGAGGCCAGTGAGGCCAACTCCGGCAGCGATTGCAACCGTGTTTGCTGTGTCGCCTGCACTTTCGAGATTGAGCGTTTCAAGCGCGCCGGCAGTAGTAGCAGCAACAGTAAAGCCAGCGTTCCCGGTCGTGCCGTTGAGCTGAACCGACAGGGAGTCGTTTTTACCTGCAAGAGTGACAGCAGTAGCCGTCAGGACACCAGAACCGCTCAGGCCGATAAGGGGCGCATTGGTAGCGTTAACTGCGTTCAGGGCTGCAGCAATGCCGACATTGGTATTGACGTTGATTGTATCAACACCGCTCACGCTTGCCAGAGAAAGGCCCGAGCCAGCGACCTTGACGTCAAGGTTGATCGTCTCGATATTGGTGATGGAAGAGGTCAGAACGGCGCCACCAGTCAGTGTAGCGTCCAGAACGTCGTTGTCAGTTGTCGAACCGTCGGCCAAAACGTCACCATTGTTCAACGTACCAGCGGCGGCAACAACCTTTTCGTTACCGTTCGTGAACTTGAAGTCTGAACTGATCAGACCGCCATTCTTGGATGAGCCGGTTGTATCAGCCTGATCCACACCAGAAGTGAGCGTATTATTTTGATCCTTCTAACCATTTGTTTCAAAAGGATTATTTATCCTCGGTCTCCCTACTCCAGTACATAAAAAAAGATGGCGGCCTGATAATTCACACGCCGCATAGGGGAAACAGCCATACCAGCGTACCAGCAAAAGACTCAGATATACCGTACTGCCAGGTGTCGTTTCTTCTGCTCGTTCTTGTACAGAACGACAGGGTTCATATGGCCGGCAGTGGATCGCGAAGCCTCTTCCATGCAGCGCATCGCAGACCACGCCAGTCTGAGCTACGTGTGCTGGACCAGTGGTACCGTAGCCGCCACGCGTGCTCAGGCTCCTGCTCGCAAGTGTCATCAGTGATAAGTCGGTTGAACTGACCTGGCGCGAGGCATATGGGAGAAGCCACGGTGCGGCCAGCGCTGTTCTGACAGTGAGGATTTCAGAGGGGAACGGGCCCCTTCAGGGCCTCCCCCCTTTTTCTGTCTCTTTTTTCCCGTATGCCATGCAAAAAACATTATGTATCATTGTGTTGATGCGGGTTACGGGGTTGTTCCGTGTCCGTGTCACCTTATCTAATAATCTATTCAGGAGACAAGCATGGCCAATCCCGCATGGTTTGACGAGGGATACTACCTCACGAGCAAACTCAAGCAGCTGCAGGCACAGGAACCGTCCGCCAACTGGACGCAAGCTTCTTTGCTGATGGCGCTTAACGAACACGGCTTCACGCCGCACACTCACTTCCTGCAGTTTGGGATGGCCGAAGGCCTCAATCCTAATCAATGGTTCAACACGCATGAATACTTGCTGGCGAAGCTCCAGCAATTGGCTACGGTTGAGCCGCAGGTTTCCTGGTCCCTGGGGAATCTCGTCCAGGCGATTGCGGATGCCGGCATGACAGTGTGGCAGCACTTTAAGCAGCATGGCTGGTACGAAGGGGTCAATCCTTCCAATGACTTTGACCTCAATGGCTACTTTGGCCTCAAACTCGGTCAGCTGCAATCCACTGATCCGGGTGGCGGCTGGACGTTGCAAAGCATGATTGATGCCTTCGTTGCAGCCGGTCTTGATCCGATCTCCCACTACATGGGCTTTGGCCGGACGGAAGGTGTCGTGCCGGTATCCGTCCCCAGTGGGTCGCAGGTGTCTCCAGACCCCAATAGGATTGATGATGGCAGCTGGTTCGACTGGGGTGACTTCGATTCCGATCTTGATTTTGGCGATTG
>JBAYOJ010000213.1:0-5223 GCA_041678385.1 Burkholderiaceae bacterium
CGGCCTGGATGACCATGCTTCCTTCGGGAACGTCCGTCTTAATGCCGTCGATGGTGACTTCAACCATTAGCGTGTCCTGACCTACAGATATTTGGGCACCACACATTGCTTATGCTCAATGTGGTGTGCGAATTCGTCGCGGAAGTGCTTGATGAAACTGCGCACTGGCATGGCTGCCGCGTCACCCAAGGCGCAAATCGTGCGGCCCATGATGTTTTGCGCGACAGAATCCAGCACGTCGAGATCTTCGGGCCGACCCCGGCCGTTCTCGATGCGATTCACCATGCGGTACAGCCAGCCTGTGCCTTCGCGGCAGGGGGTACATTGACCGCAGCTTTCTTCGAAATAGAAATATGACAGCCGCATGAGCGACTTGACCATGCACCGGGTTTCGTCCATGACGATGACCGCGCCCGAACCCAGCATGGAGCCCGCCTTGGCGATGGCATCATAGTCGAGGTTGGTTTCCATCATGATGTGTGCGGGCAACACAGGTGCGGAGGAACCGCCTGGAATCACGGCCTTGAGCTTGCGCCCCCCCCGCATGCCGCCTGCGAGTTCAAGCAACTTGCTGAAGGGCGTGCCCAGCGGCACTTCGTAGTTGCCTGGGCGTTCCACGTCGCCTGAGATCGAAAAGATCTTGGTGCCCCCTGCATTCGGCACGCCGATTTCCAGGTATTGCGCCCCGCCATTGCGGATGATCCAGGGTACGGCAGCGAAGGTTTCCGTGTTGTTGATGGTGGTGGGCTTGCCATACAGGCCAAAGCTGGCAGGGAAAGGCGGCTTGAAGCGCGGTTGCCCCTTCTTGCCTTCGAGCGATTCCAGCAAGGCCGTTTCTTCGCCGCAAATGTATGCGCCATAGCCATGGAAGGCATGCAGCTGGAAGCTGAATTCGGAACCCAGGATCTTGTCGCCCAGATACCCTGCGGCGCGAGCCTGTTCAAGCGCCTCTTCGAATCGCAGATAGACTTCGAAGATTTCGCCGTGAATGTAGTTGTAGCCCTCGGTGATGCCCATGGCATAGGCAGCAATGGCCATGCCTTCAATCACGATATGCGGGTTGAAGCGCAAGATGTCGCGGTCTTTGAAAGTACCGGGCTCGCCTTCGTCGGAATTGCACACCAGATACTTCTGGCCGGGCAGCGTGCGCGGCATGAAGCTCCATTTCAGACCTGTTGGGAAACCGGCACCACCACGGCCACGCAAGGACGAGGCCTTGAGTTCGGCAATGACATCATCAGGCGTCATGCCTGTGGTGAGGATCTTGCGCAGGCCTTCGTAACCGCCGCGCTTGACGTAGTCTTCCAGACCCCAGTTGGCACCATTCAGACCATCAAGTATCTGTGGCTGTATATGGCGATCGTGGAAAATCATGCTGGTGGAAAGATCGCCACCAGGATCAGGGTTCAGACCCTGGGCGTATCGCTGCAGAAAGCCCGGTGCGCTCATGCGGATTCCCCCTGCTTCTTGAGTTCTTCGATCATTTCGTCAATCTTGGCCTGCTCCATGCGCACGCACATATGATGATTGTTCAGCAGCATGACCGGCGAATCCCCACAGGACCCCATGCACTCGCCTTCCTTGAGGGAGAACATGCCATCTTCAGTGGTTTCGCCGTAGTCTATGCCCAGCTTTCCCTTGAGGTACTCGCCAGCCTTCACGCCATCGCGCAAGGCACAGGGAAGGTTGGTGCAGACCGTGATCTTGAAGCGCCCCACGGGATGCTTGTCGAACATATCGTAAAAGGTCGCCACTTCCTGAACGGCGATGGCCGGCACCTGAATATAGGCGGCAATATCGGCCACGACCTCGGTGGATACCCAGCCCTTTTCTTCCTGGGCGATGGCCAGGGCCGCCATGATGGCGGACTTCTTCTGATCTGCCGGGAACTTTGCCAGTTCACGGTCAATTCTCTGATAAGCCTGTGCAGAAAGCAGCATAGTTGAAATCCGGTATATACCTTTGGCGACGGCCTTAACGGTCGATCTCGCCGAACACGATGTCCTGGGTGCCGATGATGGTCACGGCATCGGCCAGCATGTGACCGCGCGACATGACGTCCAGGGACTGCAGGTGGGCGAAGCCGGGAGCACGGATCTTCATACGGTACGGCTTGTTGCCGCCGTCGGAAATCATGTAGATGCCGAACTCGCCCTTGGGGTGTTCCACCGCCGCATAGGTTTCACCGGCCGGCACGTGCATGCCTTCGGTGAACAGCTTGAAGTGGTGGATGAGATCTTCCATGCCGGTCTTCATGCGCTCGCGCGATGGCGGCGCCACTTTGTGATTATCGACAATCACCGGCCCGGGATTATTGCGCAACCATTCAACGCACTGGCGGATGATGCGGTTGCTTTCCCGCATTTCTGCGATACGGCACAGGTAGCGGTCGTAGCAATCACCGTTCGTACCGACAGGGACGTCGAACTCTACGCGATCGTAGACTTCGTAAGGCTGATTCTTGCGGAGATCCCATTCGACCCCGGAACCACGCAGCATCGGCCCGGTAAAACCCATGGCCATGGCCAGTTCGGGCGACACAATACCCACGTCGACCAGACGCTGCTTCCAGATTCGATTGTCTGTCAGCAGGGTTTCGTATTCGTCGACACAGGTTGGAAAGCGGTTGGTGAAGTCTTCGATGAAATCAAGCAGCGACCCGGAACGCGCGTCATTCATGGCGCGGAGTTCTTTTTCGCTGCGGTATTTACCGTCGCCGGCATACTGCGGCATGGTGTCGGGCAGGTCACGGTAGACGCCGCCGGGGCGATAGTAGGCGGCGTGCATGCGGGCACCCGAAACCGCCTCGTAGACATCCATGAGGTCTTCGCGCTCGCGGAAGGCATACAGGAAGACGGCCATGGCACCGACGTCAAGCGCATGCGAGCCCAGGGACATCAGGTGATTCAGGATGCGCGTGATCTCGTCGAACATCACACGGATGTACTGCCCACGCAGAGGGACTTCCATTTCGAGCAGATTTTCGACCGCCATGACGTAAGCATGCTCGTTGCACATCATGGACACGTAGTCGAGACGATCCATGTAGGGCAATGCCTGCAGATAGGTGCGGTGTTCTGCCAGCTTTTCAGTGGCTCGGTGCAGCAAGCCGATGTGCGGGTCGGCGCGCTGTATGACTTCGCCGTCGAGTTCGAGCACCAGGCGCAGCACACCGTGTGCTGCCGGGTGCTGAGGACCAAAGTTCAGGGTGTAGTTCTTGATTTCAGCCATGCTTAACGCTCTATTCCGTAACCTTCTTCGCGTACGACGCGTGGGGTGATTTCGCGGGGCTCAATGGAAACGGGCTGATACACGACGCGCTTCTGTTCGGGGTCGTATCGCATTTCGACATGGCCGCTGATGGGGAAATCCTTGCGGAAGGGATGGCCGATAAAGCCATAGTCGGTCAGGATGCGGCGCAGGTCGGGGTGGCCTTCGAAGACGACACCGTAAAGATCGAAGGCTTCGCGCTCGAACCAATTGACTGTGGGCCAGATATCGACCAACGTGGGCAAGATGGGGAATTCGTCGTCGGTAACGTAACAACGCACGCGAAGGCGCCAGTTGTGTTGCACCGAAAGCAGATGCAATACAACAGCAAAGCGTTGCGGATGCGGGTTGTCTTCGGCGGGATGCGTGGGCGCCCCCCAGCCGGAATAATCGACCCCGCAGAGGTCAACACAGATCTGGAAGGCCAGATCGGTGTCGTCGCGCAATGCTTTGCAGGTATCCACCCAGTTCTTGGCGGGTACGACGAGCGTGAGTTCGCCGAGTTCGCGCAGCAGCGTGGCATGTTCGCCAAACGCCGCCTGCAACTTGTTTTCTAGCGTATCGAGCCGGTTCATATATTACGAGCGATCCAACGTTGAGAGTGCCGGTGCCGAGCTGGGCTCAGCGCGCAATGGTATTGGTGAGGCGGATCTTGTTCTGCAATTGAAGCAGACCGTAGATCAGGGCCTCTGCCGTGGGCGGACAGCCTGGCACGTAGATATCGACCGGCACGATGCGATCGCAGCCCCGCACGACCGAGTAGGAATAATGGTAATAACCCCCGCCGTTCGCACAGGAGCCCATGGATACCACCCAGCGCGGTTCTGCCATTTGGTCGTAAACCTTGCGCAGCGCGGGTGCCATCTTGTTGCACAGCGTACCGGCAACGATCATCACGTCGGACTGGCGCGGGCTCGGGCGGAAGATGATCCCGAACTGGTCCATGTCGTAGCGCGCTGCGCCGGCCTGCATCATCTCGACCGCGCAACAGGCGAGCCCGAACGTCATGGGCCACATCGAACCTGTCTTGGCCCAGTTCAGAAACTTGTCTGCGCTGGTCGTGATGAACCCTTCTTTCATAATGCCGTCGATAGCCATAATTCTGCCTATTCAGTGCCGCAACGCCGGAAGGCGCTGATACTGCAAGTTGGACACGCGGGGATTATTCCCAATCAAGCGCGCCTTTTTTCCATTCGTAGATAAAACCGACCGTAAGGATGGCCAGGAACACCATGACCGTCCAGAAACCCACCATGCCCACAGTACCGTTGGCGATCGCCCAAGGGAACAGGAAAGCGATTTCAAGGTCGAACATGATGAACAGGATGGCCACCAGGTAGTAGCGCACGTCGAACTTCATGCGGGTATCGCCAAAGGCTTCGAAACCGCACTCGTACGGTGACAGTTTCTCGGCGTAGGGCCGGTGTGGGCCCAGCAGCCGGCCAACCGCCAGAAGCGCAAAACCTAGAATGGTCGCAATGATGATAAATAGAAGAACTGGGAAGTATTCTTGCATGCCCATGCCGCGCATCCGGTGTCAAAGATTAAACCCTTGGATTGTAGCATTTTGAACAGAAGCCTTCCCGCCTGGGCCGGCTTGCAAAACGCAAAAGCCACGCTTTATTAAAGCCTTTCGACTGACTGCCGCACAGAACCACCTGATCTGCCCGCATATTGGCATAGCAGGCCCAATACCGCCCGCCACATGGCCTAACTCAAGCAGATCTGCGAACAACAAAAAACCACCCCGAAAGGTGGTTTTTTGCTTTGCGTGCTTCTGCAGCCAAAGCTGCCTTGATTGCATAGCCAGGCTATGCGAACCAATTAGAAGCGGTGACGCATACCTACGCCAGCGTAGGTTGCCTTGACGCCGTCGATGAAGTTGGCATCCTTGGCATACGAACCGAAGACGTACAGGTTGGTACGCTTGGACAGATCGTAGGTGTAACCCAG
>JBAYOJ010000214.1:0-5222 GCA_041678385.1 Burkholderiaceae bacterium
GCGGAACTGCAGCCCCAAGCGGGCGAGCGCGGCGCAACCTTCTTCGAACGGCTGCGCAGCAGCCTGCGGATGCTGCCTCCGGCCCATTTCAACGGCGAAGCCGACCTGCCATTTGCCGGCGGCTTACTTGGCTACCTGGCCTATGATTTCGGTCGCCGCCTTGACGCCCCGCCAGGTCGCGACAACGCAGACATCCGCCTGCCGGACGCCCGCTTCGGGCTGTATGACTGGGCACTGATCAGCGACCACCAGCAACAGGCCAGCCAATTGGTGTTCCACCCGCACTGCTCCATGGGAAAACGCGCCCAGCTGACAGCGCTGTTTGAATCCTTGGCAGAGTCCGAAGACGGTGCCGTGCAGCCTGGCCCTGCGGGAAAGGATGCGAGCTTTGCGCTGCTTGGCGCATTTGCGCCGGCCATAGACCCTCAGGCTTACCGGCGCGCCATTGCGCGCATTCACGCTTACATCCAGGCCGGCGATTGCTATCAGGTGAACTACACCCAGCGCTTTCAGGCCGCCTATCGTGGCGACCCCTGGCAGGCTTACCGCGCGCTGCGCCACGCCTGCCCCACGCCTTTTTCGGGCTATCTGAACCTAGGCGGTAATGACGCAATCTTGAGTTTATCGCCGGAGCGTTTTATGCGCCTGCAAGAACGGCAGATAGAGACCCGCCCCATCAAGGGCACCCGCCCCCGGGGCGACACGCCGGCCAAAGACAGGATGCTTGCCCAAGAATTGCTGGACAGCATCAAGGACCGCGCCGAGAACCTGATGATAGTTGACCTGCTGCGCAATGATATTGGCCGTTCCAGCCGCATCGGTTCGGTTCGCGTGCCCGAACTGTTCAGCCTGGAAAGCTATCCCAACGTGCATCATCTGGTCAGCAGCGTACAGGCCGAGCTGGCAGAAGGGCTGGACGCCTTCGATCTGCTGGCCGGCAGTTTTCCCGGCGGCTCCATTACCGGTGCCCCGAAGATCCGCGCCATGCAGATCATTGACGAGCTGGAACCCCACAGGCGCAGCCTGTACTGCGGCTCGCTGCTCTATGTAGACAGCCGGGGGGAAATGGACAGTTCCATCACCATACGCAGCCTGCTGGCCATGGATGAGCGCATCAGCTGCTGGGGCGGCGGAGGCATTGTGATGGATTCGGACTGGCGGGCCGAATATCAGGAATCCATCGACAAGGTGGATGTGCTGATGAAGACACTGGAACGGGGCGGCGCTGCTGCGCGGTGAGGCCGGCCGGGCCTGACCATGCGGGCCGGCACGCGGCGACGCGTGTTTTGGGTCAGGCGGCTGGCGTGCCGGGGTTACGCTCCCAGGGGCCGCTCTTGCCGCCTTCCTTGCGCACCAGGCCCACGGTTTCGATGACCATGCCCTTATCGATGGCCTTGAGCATGTCATAGACCGTCAGCAGGCCCACCGATGCCGCCGTCAGCGCTTCCATTTCAACCCCGGTCTTGCCGACGGTTTCGGCACACACCTCGATGGTGAGCCGGCAACGGTCGGCGTCCAGTTTGAATTCGACGCTGACATGGGTCAGTGGCAGCGGATGGCAGAGCGGGATCAACGCAGAGGTCTGTTTGGCGCCCTGAATGGCGGCAATACGCGCCACGCCCAGCACGTCGCCCTTGGGGCTGGCACCGCCCGGGTCTCGCAGAGCGGCAACGGCGGCGGGCGACAGGCGGATACTGCCTTCGGCCACGGCCCTGCGATGCGTGGCGGTCTTGGCGCCGACATCGACCATCCAGGCCTGGCCCTGCGGGTCGAAATGAGTGAGTGCGTCGTTGCTGGGGTGGGTCATGATGAGCGGGGAAAGTGCGATTGCATCAATGTAGCAAATCCCGGCAGAGCGCTTGTCTGTTGCAGAGACTCTGCCTATGCAGGTTCGACCGTTACTTCATGATACGCATCAGGTTTCCGAAGAATGGAGCTGGACATACATAAGGGCGTCTGTCAGACTCCGACTTCGCTATATTCCTATATATATAACGATGCCGTTTCACCGACCCAGCCTTTGCCATACCGGCCATGTTTGCGCGCAACGGCTTTCTGAGGCGCACAACGATGCAGAAGCGATTCCTGTCCTTCCCACTATCCGTGGCGGCAGTCACACTGGCATTTTCCACCAGCGTGGTGTCGGCGGACACCATTACGGTCTCGGCGGCCGCCAGTCTCACCGACGCGTTCAAGGAAATCGCCCAGGAATTCGAGGCCCGCAACCCCGAAGATAAAGTTCAGCTTAACTTTGCCGGTTCCGGCACGCTGTTGCAGCAGATCGACAAAGGTGCGCCGGTCGACGTGTTCGCCAGCGCCGACGAAGCCACCATGGACAAGGCCGAAGCCGGCAAACTGATCGTGCCGGGCAGCCGCCAGGTCTTCGTCAGGAACACGCTGGTGCTGATCCAGCCTGCGGCCAGCATGGTCAAGCTGGATTCCCTGAAAGCGCTGCAGGCCGAAGGCGTCCAGCGCATTGCCGTCGGCAACCCCGACAGCGTTCCAGTGGGGCGCTACACCAAGCTCGCCCTCGAAGCGGCCCAGCAGTGGTCTGCCCTGCAAAGCAAGGTCATCCAGACCCAGAACGTGCGCCAGTCGCTGGATTACGTCGCCCGCGGCGAAGTGGACGCCGGCTTCGTCTATGGTTCAGACGCTGCGCTCATGAAGGACAAGGTGAAGGTTTCCTATGTGGTGCCGGTCGAAAAACCGGTCAGCTATCCGATCGCCGCCATACGCGGCGGCAAGGAAGCAACAGCGGCGCGCTTCATCGAACTGGTGGCCTCGTCCCAGGGGCAGGACATTCTAGCCCGTTACGGCTTCCAGCCCGCCGCAGGCCGCTAAGCTCCCAGTATTTTGACGTCGTCTCTTTCTGCCGACCTGCTCATCCCGCTGTGGCTGTCGCTGAGGGTGGCCTTCTGGGCCACCCTGATCAGCAGCATCCTGGGTGTGGCCCTGGGCCTGTATCTTGCCAAAAGCCGTCTCTGGCTGCGCAATCTGCTCGATACTGTCTGCACACTGCCCATGGTCCTGCCGCCGACGGTACTCGGCTACTACCTGCTGGTGCTGTTCGGCAGCCAGGGCTTCCTGGGCCGCTGGCTCAAGGATACGCTGGGCATCAACCTGATCTTCAGCATCAACGGCGCCATCATTGCCGCCGCTATCGTAAGCTTTCCGCTGGTATTCAAGCCGGCCCGGGCCGCCTTCGAATCCATAGATCCTCAGCTGGAAGAAGCTGGCCGGGTGCTGGGGGTGAATGAAGCCGGCATCTTCCTGCGCGTCACCCTGCCGCTGGCTATACGTGGCATCATGGCCGGCGTCATGCTGGGCTTCGTCCGGGCGCTGGGCGAGTTTGGTGCAACACTGATGATTGCAGGCAGCATCCCCGGCAAGACGCAAACGCTGTCCATCGCCATTTACGAAGCCGTACAGGCGGGGCGCGACGACGTAGCCAATATCCTGGCGCTGGTGATTTCCGTCGTGTGCGTCTCGCTGCTGCTGCTTGCCACGTGGGTGACGCCAAAACGGCGGCAGGCCGGAGGAGGCTGAAATGGCAGTCTGGTGCGACCTGAATATCCGCAAGCAACTGCGCTCGGCGCAACGGGTGTTCGAGCTTGACGTGCAGTTGCAGACCGACCACCCGCGCCTTGCCATCACCGGGCCCTCGGGCATTGGCAAGACCATGATGTTACGCGCCATCGCAGGCCTGATCCGCCCTGATGTCGGGCATATCCGCATCCACGGCCGTCCCTTGTACGACAGCACTGAACGCATAGACCTGCCTGCCCGGGAACGGCACATGGGTTTCATGTTCCAGAACTATGCCTTGTTGCCGCAGCTGACAGCGCTGGGCAATGTGGGTTTCGGCCTCAGACGCGGCGCCTGGGGGGTATTGTCACGCACTCAGAAGGCCGAAGCCATGCACTGGCTGGACCGCTTTCAGATTGCCCATGTTGCCCATCAGTACCCGCATACCTTGTCGGGTGGGCAGCAGCAGCGCCTGGCGCTGGCACGCCTGGCGATCACCCAGCCCCGGGCCCTGTTGCTGGATGAACCCTTCGCGGCGCTGGATCCCGACCTGCGCCAGGCCATGCGCGTCGAAGTCGATGGCCTGCTGCGAGCATTGGGCATCCCCCTGCTGATGATCACCCACGATGCAACTGACCGTATTGAACTGCAGGCGCAGGAACTGCGGCTTGCGCAGGTGGACGGCAAGACCGTACGCGTCTAACCCGCATGCAGCACTACACTAAGGTGTTGTGCCTACTCAACGTTGAAGGGCGTCGGTATGAACACCCAGGTCAGATTCCGCATGCGCCTGTATCGGGATGACACCATCGTCATCGGGCCGGGCAAGGTTGCCCTGCTGGAAGCCATCCGCGAAACGGGTTCGATTTCCGCTGCGGCGCGGGCGATGGGCATGTCCTATCGCCGCGCCTGGCTGCTGCTGGACGAAATGAACCGCGCGCTGGCCACGCCCGCCGTCCTGACTGCCACGGGCGGTTCACGCGGCGGGGGTGCCTCGCTGACGCCCGTGGGCGAGTCCATCATCCACCACTATCAGCAGGTGCAAAGCAAAGCTGAACAGGCTGCCGCCGACGACATCACCGCCTTGAAAGCCTTAATCGCCGCTGATCAGAACCGCTCTGCCAGCGGGTAGACCGCCAGTTTCTGACCCGGCTCAACCTGCACACCGGGCGGTATTTCCGCCAATGCGTGGGCAAAGGCGGCGCCGCTCAGCATGGCCGACCCCTGACGTTGCAGGGGCTGGACGCGATAGCCGTCAGGGCTGCCTTGCAGCGCCACCCGCACAAATTCACGTCGTGGTTCGGCCTTGCCGCGGCTGAAGTCGGCCCGCGCCCTTAGCTGCCATGGCCGTGCCTGTTCTGCCGGCAGCCCTGCCATACGCATCAAGGCCGGCAGGGCAAGCTGCTGGAAGGTGACGAGGCTGGACACGGGGTTGCCCGGCAGCATGAATACCCGGCAATCACCAATCCGCCCCCAGGTAAAGGGCTTGCCAGGCTTGATGAACAAACGCCACTGAATGAGTTCACCTTCTTGCTCAAGCGCGGCCTTCAGGTGATCTTCTTCGCCCACCGACACGCCGCCGGAACAGACGATGGCGTGGTTATTGCCCGCTGCCTGCCGCAACGCCGCGCGTGTCGCCGCCAGCTTATCAGGCAGAATGCCGCCGTTGTGCACGGCAAAACCTTGAGCGCGCAACA
>JBAYOJ010000215.1:0-5193 GCA_041678385.1 Burkholderiaceae bacterium
CGAGCGACTTCTGAGCCGCCGAGCCGCAGGTGCCGGACAGAGGAACAAGGCCGCTGCTGTCTGAGCCCGAGCTTGCAGTCCGGGGGACTGCAAGTCGGCGAGTTCAGCGGCCGCTCTGTCCGGTGCCGGAGGCGAGAGCAGCCCGAAGGGCCGGCGAGGGGAGCCGTGGCGCCCCTGCTTCGCCCGTGCCCGCAAGAAATCAGACAACAACTTCGCTCAGCACCAAAGCCATACAAACCCAGAGAGGAAACCCGGCCATGCTAATGCCTGCGTCCCGCTTAGAGAAATATGTCACTGTACTATGAGTGTCAAGATAAATGCTACGCGACATCAGGAAGCCGAAGAAGCTCCTGAGAAAGACGCATGGATCGCCAGTGCTGCATCCCGACCGCTGCGCACAGCGCCTTCCAGCACGGCCGGATAGCCTGTGTCCGTCCAGTCGCCGGCCACCCACACGCCGGGCCACGGCGTACGGTTTCCTGGCCGTTCCAGGCCCGGCACTGCCAAAAAGGTGGCGCGTTTTTCCACGATCAGCGCATGCCGCCGCACAGCGGGCATTGTGCGGCCGGCGACGGATAATTGTTCACGCAGCTGGGCTGTGACGCCTGCAATCGCTGCTGCGCGCTCCCATTGCAGCAATGCATCTGCATCGCTGACCACCACATGTAGCAGGTTTTTTCCTGGGTCCTGGCCTTGAAACAGCCACTGGCCAAAGTGCCCGCGCCGCCGGTCTTCGTGCAGCAGCAACATGGGCGATGGCAGGGCGAAGGCATTTTCCAGTTCCACTGTCAGTGTTGCAATTGGCGCATGTTGGAATGCCTGCAGGGTTTCCAGAAAGTGCTCGCTACCGGGGTGGGGGGGCAGGGTGGACAGCAGCCTTGCGGTCGATGGGGTATTGCCACAGAGCAATACCCCATCGTACGTTTCGGTGCAGCTGTCGAGAGTCAGTTGTTGTGCGTCGCCCGGCGTGACGGCTGAGTCCTGGTTCTGTGTCTGTATCGATGGCGCAGAGCCTGAGTAGCGCAGCTGTCGTATGGTGGTGGAGCGATGGATTTCCAGCCGCCCCACGCTGGCGGAAGAGGAACCCCTTGAATGTTGGCTGATCGTGCCCGAGCGCGCCAGATCCTCGACCCGGTTTGGCCAGAGTTCTGACAGGGTCGTGCGCGGGATCAGCATATCGCTGGCGCTGCGCTCTGAGGCGCCAAGGCTGTCGCGCAACACATGGGCAAAGAGTTGGGCGCAAGCCTGGTCAGCGGGTGTGTTCATTGTTGCGATGCACAATGGCACCCAAAGCAGGCTGCGCAGGCGGGGTGGCTGCAAGGTCAAGGCAAGCCATTCCCCTACTGTCGCACCTCGTGGCGCTTTCCAATCATTACGCCGTAGCGTCGTCATGGCTTGAACGGCTGCTCTCTTTTCCTTCCAGCTCAAGCCCTTGGCGGTCAGCAGACCGGCGGCAATATGCAGCGGGGCGGGCAGCGCTGGCATGGCACGCATCCTGACGGTACCGTCGGCGCTGCTGACGCTGAGAGGCACGTGGGTGAACTGTTGGGCCGGGTCCAGGCCCAGATCCGTCATAAGCTCAAGGGTAGCTGTGTAGGCCCCCAACAAAATGTGTTGCCCGTTGTCGATGTGTGTTTGCAGCGTTGGCGCATGGGCGCTGCGGGCACGGCCCCCCAGGATGGAGGCTGATTCGAATAGCCGTACCTGGTGGCCCAGGCGAACAGCGGTCAGGGCGGCGCTCAGGCCCGCCCAACCACCGCCCACGATGGCCATTTTCATCGGGACAGACGACGCATCACCCATTTGCCGCCGCCGACCCAAGTGCGCCAGGCGAGCCACAACTTGCGGATGGGCGTGAGCGAAATTCGCTGATCCAGCACATGCCAGCCATCGCGTTCAATTTCATCCAGCAAAGTGGCGTAGATGGCGGCCATCATCAGCCCAGGCCGTTGGGTTCGTCGCTGCTCGTCTGGAAGTGCCTGCATGGCGGCCCGGTAATGCTCACGCGCCCGCGTGGTCTGGAAGCGCATCAACTCGACGAAGCGTTCGGAGTGCGTGCCGTCCATGATCTCTGTGGTGGTGACGCCGTAACGGTCCAGGTCTTCCTGGGGCAGATAAATACGCCCGCGCCTGGCGTCGTCGCCGACGTCACGAATAATGTTGGTGAGCTGGAAGGCCGTGCCCAGTTGGCGGGCATATTCCAGTGTTTCGGCGGTGGTTTCCCCAAAGATGCCCGCGGACATTTCGCCAACCACGCCGGCGGCGTGCCAGCAGTACTTGCTCAGCGCGGGCCAGTCGGGATAACGCAGCTGGTCGAGGTCCATTTCCATGCCCTCAATCACCGCGTAGAGCTGCCGGTCACTGATGCCGAAAGACCCGACATGCGGGGCCAGCGCCTTCATGACGGGGTGGTCTGCCTGACCCGTGAACAGGGCATCGACCTGGGTGCGCCACCAGGCCAGCTTCATGCGGGCCACAGACGATTCCTTGCACTCATCGACGACGTCGTCCACTTCACGACAGAAGGCATACAGGGCGGTAATCGCCCGCCGCCGCTCCGGAGGCAGGAACAGAAAGGCGTAATAGAAGCTGGAACCGCTGCGGGCGGCTTTTTCTTGACAGTATTGATCGGGATTCATTGGAAAAAGGCTCTTAACGCCATGCGCGGCCAATCAATGGGTCGCAGGACGGGACGTCGCTGGAAGACGTCATAGTTTAATTGTTCCAGCCGTTCCAGGATCAGCAGGCCGCCCTCAATGACCAGCCGTAGTTCCAGCCCGGCGCGCCAGGGGATCTGCCGCGTCAGCGGCCGCCCCGAAAGCAGCATCTGGCGCGCCTGCGCGACCTGTTGACGCATCAGGGCATCCCAAGCTGCGCCGGCGGCTGTATCGGGGCCATCGTTCAGCAGGCGCCCGGCGTGCGCACAGCGGCCCAGCCATTCCTCTTTGACACCATAGCGCTCGCGCTGGTCGCGCGGTAGATAGATGCGGCCCTTGTGCCAGTCCAGCGCGACGTCCTGCCAGAAGTTGGTAAGTTGCAGGCCGGTGCAGATGGCGTCCGAGCAGGCGAGGTTGGCCTTGTCGCCGCAGCCATACAGGTGCAGCAGCAGACGCCCCACCGGGTCGGCTGAGCGGCGGCAGTAGTCAAGCAGTTCAGCGTCGTCATGGTAGCTGCTCTTGACTACGTCCTGTTCGAAGGCCGAAAGCAGGTCAAGCAGGGGGGCCAGTGGCAGTGCATGGCGTTTGATTGTCGCCTGCAAGGGTTGGAAGATCCGGGGGTGGGGCAGAGCAGCGGGGTCAGCCGAGCCATTGCCGATGAGGCTCAGGGCGTGCCGGTACTCGGCCAGGGCGGCCAGCCGTTCATGCGCGGGTGCATCGCCTTCGTCGGCGATATCATCCGCCGTGCGTGCAAAGTGATAAATGTCGCGTACGGCCGTGCGCAGCTTTCGCGGCAGCAACAGTGAAGCAACAGGGAAGTTTTCATAATGGTCGACGGCCATGGCCGTCAGAGTATAAGCCGTCACAGAGGGTCGCAAGGGATGCTTCCTTAACGAATGGGCCGCAAGTGGTTTAGACTGCGCTATCTGTTCGAGGAAGCACATGCCACGTCCCATAACGGCCACCATCTCCATTCCGGCCATGCAGCACAATTTGCGCAGCGTTACCGAGAGCCTGCATCAGCAGGCCCAGGAATGCGGGCGCGAGTCGCCCAAGGTATGGGCGGTCATCAAGGCCAATGCGTACAGCCACGGCATCGCTCAGGCCTTGCAGGGTTTCAAGGCCGCTGATGGGCTGGCCATGCTTGATCTGTCCGAAGCGATCGCTTGCCGTGAAGCCGGATGGGCAGGGCCTATCCTGCTGCTAGAGGGGCTCTTTGATGTTCCCGATATCGACATCGTAGATACTTATGGTTTAACCATTGCTGTGCATGGTGAAGACCAGCTGCAGATGCTGGAACAGTCGGCACCCCGCAAACCGATCGATGTGAATCTTAAGATCAACACCGGCATGAACCGTTTGGGGTTTGCGCCGGACGCGGCGGGCGCCGCATGGCAGCGCCTGCTCGCCCTCAAGCGCCAGGGGGTGGTGGGCGAACTGGGCACCATGACGCATTTTTCACGAGCTGATGACGACGTCCGCGTGACGCGTGGGCAGCTATCGGCGTTTCTTTCCTACACGGCAGATATGCCGGGTAACGTCAGCGTCTGCAATTCGGCCGCCACACTTACCCCCGGTCTATGGTCATCGTTGCCGGCCGACCGCCAGCAGTGGATGCGTCCTGGCATCTGTTTGTATGGCTCCTCGCCTTTTGCGGATCGCAGTGCCGCTGATCTTGGTTTGCACCCGGTAATGACCTTGGCATCGCGCATTATTGCCGTTCAGGAATGCCCACCAGGTGGCAGTGTGGGATATGGTCACATGTTTACAGCGTCAGCGCCTACGCGGGTGGGCATTGTTGCCTGCGGCTATGCGGACGGGTATCCAAGGCATGCCGGCACCGGCACGCCTGTGACGGTAGGCGGCCAGCCCACAGTCTTGCTGGGCAGGATTTCGATGGACATGCTCGCCGTTGACCTGACCCGGCTCGAAGGGGTGGGTGTGGGCGCGCCCGCTGTTCTGTGGGGCGAGGGCGGGCCCACCGTCGATGCGGTGGCCGAGGCCGCGGGTACGGTGGGATACGAATTATTATGTGCGCTCGCGCCGCGCGTACCGCGGGCGATCATTGCCGCCACTGAGCCAATAACAAGCACTCAAGGAGAAACGCAATGAAGGACAAATGCGTGCTGGTCACCGGCGCCACCAAGGGAATAGGGTGGGCTGTCAGCCAGCGCCTGGCCGACATGGGGTGCCACGTGGTCGGGCTGGCACGCCAGACGCATGACATCGACTTTCCGGGTTACCTGTACACCTGTGACCTGTCCAATGCTGGCGAAACCGAAGAAATGTTGCGCGTGATCCGTGAAAAGTATCCCGTTGATGGCATCGTCAACAATGTCGGCTCGCTTGACCATGCAATGCTGGGGGAAATAGACCTCTCGCAGTTATATAACGCCTTTGACATCAATGTGCGGGTGGCCGTGCAAGTGACCCAGGCCTTTGTTGCTGCCATGAAGGCCCGCCGCGAAGGCAGGGTGGTCAATGTCTGCGGTCATCTGGGCCTGGGGTCGTCCGGTCACACCAGCTACGGGGCCGC
>JBAYOJ010000216.1:0-5133 GCA_041678385.1 Burkholderiaceae bacterium
GATCATTGCAAACAGCCAGGCGAAACCGTCCATCCGGAAACTGATGTCGACCCCATGGGCAGGCAGCCAGGGCAGCACCGTGCGCACTACTTCGCCATCAAAAATGGTGGAGAACTGCGCTGCGCTCAGCCCCGCGCAGACGAGCGCTATGATACCGGCCAACCAAGCCTCTATGTTGCGCGCATTCGACGGCAAGAACGCAGCAATGATGCTGCCGAGAAAGGGCAAAACGATTATGAGGACAAGCGACATCAGGTAGGCGAGATATGGGGGAAGTTCAAATACGGAATCACTAATAATACGATATGTAGCCGACGTGTTCGATGCAGTTCGAGGGATTTTTACCGGATTCAAGCACTTGCGGCCCGACATTCTTGCTTGATCTACGTCAAAGAAGGGATGTGGCAGTACACTGACAATGTAACTTTGTCGCTGACCGAGCGTCGGCCCGGCTGCTCTGTGCCCGGTCGATTGCGGGCAGCCAGGAGCAAGCCATGGTCGCCGCGACCGCTACGCAGAATACGATAGCCTTTCCCGAAATCGAAATCTCCGAAGAACTGGTCCGCCGTTTCGACGTCAGCGGGCCGCGCTATACGTCGTATCCAACGGCCGATCGCTTCGACTACACCTTCAAGGAAGAGCGCTTCCTGCCTTATCTGCACGAACGTGCCGAGGCGGCGTCCAACCCACCGCTGTCGGTGTATTTCCACCTGCCTTTTTGTCGCTCGCTCTGTTATTTTTGCGCCTGTAACAAAATCATCACACAGGATTACGGTCGCTCGGCTGAATATGTACGCTACGCCTGCAAAGAAATGCAGCTGGTGGCGCCGCACCTGGGCAAGGACCGCCGCAGCGTACAGCTGCATCTGGGCGGTGGCACGCCCACCTTCATGAGCCAGGGCGAACTGGCCATGCTGATGGACGAAACACGGCGGCATTTCGAGTTCACGCCCGACGCCGAACTGGGTGTCGAAATCGACCCACGTACGGTGAACGAAGACACCCTGTCTTTTCTTGCGGGCCTGGGTTTCAACCGCTGCAGTTTTGGCGTACAGGATTTCGACCCGGCCGTGCAGGCTGCCGTCAATCGCATCCAGCCCATCGAAATGGTGGAAAAGGCAGTGCAGGCCAGTCGCGACACCGGCTATGAATCCGTCAATGCCGACCTGATCTACGGCCTGCCCAAGCAGACCCTGGACAGTTTCGCGCGCACCATTGACGAAGTCATCCGCATTTCGCCCGACCGTATCGCGCTGTACAACTATGCCCACCTGCCTTCACGCTTCAAGGCACAGCGCATGGTCAAGCCCGAAGACCTGCCTTCGGCCGAAACGCGCTTGCAGATCTTCCTGCTTTCGACACGCCGCCTGCTAGAAGCCGGTTATGTGTATATCGGGCTTGATCACTTCGCCAAACCAGGCGATGAACTCAACCTGGCACGCCAGGATAAATCCCTGCATCGGAACTTCCAGGGTTACACCACCAGGGCTGAATGCGATCTGCTTGGTTTTGGGGTGTCGGCCATTGGCAAGGTGGGCCGTTCTTACAATGGCAACGTCCGCACAGTCAACACTTATTACGAAGCGCTTGACCAAGGCCGTCTGCCTGTGGAACGAGGCGTCGACCTGTCCACAGACGATGTGTTGCGCCGCGAGATCATCATGATCCTCATGTGCAGCATGCCCTTGCGTTTCAGCGAGGTGGAGCAAAAGTACGGCATCGTTTTTGAAGAATATTTTGCGGCTGAGCTCGAACGCTTGCAGCCCTATGAAGAAGTCGGCTTGGTGGAAACCCGCGACGGCGTGATCACGGTCACGCCCAAAGGCCGGCTGTTTGTGCGGGCGCTGGGCATGGTTTTTGACAAATACCTGGGGCAGCCGACGGTTTCAACCTATTCCCGCTTGATCTGATCCAGCGGGTCGGCTGTGCCGCTGTCAAGGGTGCGCACGCGGCACAGGTAGATGGTGACGGCGATGCCGGGCACCAGCAGCAGGACACGCACCCAGGGTAGGGGAACGACCCACATCGAAACGGTCAGCGAAGTCCACATCACGGCGAGGGCCGCAATTTTGGCGCGCAAAGGAATGCCGCGGCCCGCCTGGAAGTTGCGCAGATAAGGGCCGAGGTGGCGTTGGTTCATCAGCCATCGGTACATGCGGTCGGAGCCGCGCATGTAGCAAGCTGACGCCAACAGCAGGAAGGGCGTGGTGGGCAGGATGGGCAGAAAGATACCCAGAATGCCCAGCAGCAGCGCGACGGTTCCGGCAATGTTGTAGAGCGTTTTGATCACGCGGTTTCCCGGGCTTGAACCACATAAGGATTCTAACAATATGGCGAGCGACAAGGACAAGATACAAAATCTGCTGGGAAGGGTGGCGTTGTTCGACCAGCTTGACAGCCGCGAACTGCTCAAGGTGGCGGCGGGCACGACAGAACAGCATATCCGGCGCGGCGAGGCGGTCTTCCACCGGGGTGAACCCTGCAATGGGTTCCACATTATGGTGTATGGGCAGGTGAAGCTGGTGGCTGTGTCGCCGGCGGGAGCCGAAAAGGTGGTGCGCCTGCTTGGCCCCGGCGAAAGCTTTGGCGAGGCGCTGATGTTCCTGGACCGGCCTTATATCCTGTCGGCCATTGCGCTGGCTGACAGCATGCTGCTCACCGTCGACAAATCAGTGCTGATGGCCGAACTGGAAAGCCAGCCTATGCTGGCGCGCAAGATGATTGCCGGCCTGAGCCGGCGCCTGCATGCTTTCGTTTCTGACGTGAAGTCATATTCCCTGCATTCGGGCACCCAACGCGTTATCGGCTACCTGCTGCAAGCGCACGAAGTGGCTGGCGGCGACGAACTGCGGCTGGATGTCAGCAAGAACATCATAGCGTCACGCTTGAATCTGACCCCGGAGCATTTTTCGCGCATTCTGCACGACTTGAGCAATAAAGGCCTGATCCAGGTGAAGGGCCGCGTCATCACCATTCTGGATCACGAAGGTTTCCGGGTTCATTCTGACTGAGGGCCGGCCGGCACATTCGCCGTGTCCGCGTGCTGTGCCATGGCATCGGCAATACGCTGGCAACTGCGAACGTACAAACGCAGGGCCTGGGCCATGTTCCACGCCAATAGCGCCGCAGACGCCGCGAGCAGAATGGCGGCCGGCAGCAGCAGGGCTGGCGCCAGGCAGGCGGCGGCGAGCAGGACGACGGCGCCCGCGTGGGCTGCGAATTGGCGCATGGCGTCGCCTTCAGTAATGAACTGCCGCACTTTGGGCATAAAGGGCAAAGCCATGGGTGCGCGCCGCTGCGCGTTATGCCATAGCAAGAACGGCACGATCTTGTACAACATGCCGTTGACAGCAGAAACGGCAAAGCCTGGAATCAACAGCATGCCCAACATCATTTGCGCACTCTGGCGGGCGGGCTGCCCTGCCAGCCAGGGATAAGCGGCAGCGATCAAGGTGGCAAGCGCCAGCGAGACCATGGCGGTGAGCCAGAACCAGGTGGTGGGTTCAAGGTCTGGCCGCTTGCGCGTCCAAAGCAGCCATGCCGTAACCCCCGCATAGACCAGATAGCCCAGCGCCAGCAGGGTGGCGGGCACCGCGCGCCAGAGAATATCCGCCGACGACTGCCAGGCCGGCATGACAGTGAATGCCACCAGCAGCAGGAAGAGCAGGGGGGCCAGGGCGTGGGTCAGGGGCCGGGGGTAGATTTCGGTGGCCTGGAAGATGGGAATGACCTGATAGGATATGCCGACGACCAGTAACCCGACCCATCCGGCCAGGCCCCAAAGCGCGTGCAGGTCGGGGAAGGTATGCAACCAGATACCGGTGCCTGCCCGCCATGGCTGCCACAGGCCGGCGCGCAGGCCCGCCATGAAAATGCCCAGGACCAAAGTGGTGGCCAGTGCAGTCAGTGCAAAGCGCAAGGCCACCAGAATCTCTTTCGAGCCGGGCGAACGTTGCCGCCAGTCACGCAGCAAGCCGCCTAGGGTGGCATACAAAAAAACCGAGAATGCGACGGCCAAAAGCGCTATTGCCACCGTGTAGGGCAGGCGCCAGGATGTCATGAACCCCAGCGCAAGCGACAAGGTGCCTATGCTGAGGCAGACGTGAACGAGGCGGGAAGTGAGGCGTGGATGCAACACTCTGATATGTGTGGCGACCGGTAGAATCTGCATCATCGCGCCTAGCATGGCGCTGGCCAACACACCCAGGACCAGTAGATGGGCAGCCGCCAGAACGCCTGGGTTCCAGCGGGTAAAGGGGCTTTCCGTCACGGCCAGCCAGCCCAGTGTCAGGGCGGCCAGCATCATGAAAATCGGCACATTCAGGAAGAATCTGAATGCCACGGCCAGAGGCGGAGAGCGATCAAAAGATAGAGCCCGTTGCATGAAATCAAGTATAGTTGAGCGCGCCCGTAGGACAATCTTGATATTTATTAAGGTATCGCGATGGACCAGGGTGCATAGTCATAACCCTGACCACGCGCCAAGGCGCAGGCTGCTCACATATCGGCGCGCACCGGCGCCACGGCGGCCAGGTTTAGCGAGGCCACTCCGATACGGCGGCATAGCGCCCCGTATCATGGCGAAGAAGCACGGGCCTGCAGCGCCGCATTCTTCATATCGCAGTGCATGATTTTTAAGGATTTCTACCGTGTTGCACACTGCATTGGAACGACTCAAGGTCAAAGGAAAATCCCTGTTGCCGATCGTGCAGGGTGGCATGGGGGTCGGCATATCCGCCCATCGCCTGGCAGGTACGGTTGCTTCGCTGGGTGCATTCGGCACCATTTCCAGCGTCGACCTGCGTCGCCATCACCCCGATCTCATGGAAGAAACGGGTCGTTCCCGCGATAAAAGCCTCATCAACAAGGTCAACCTGATCGCGCTCGACCGCGAGATCCAGGCCGCCCGGAAGCTATCTGACGGCGGCGGGGCCATTGGCGTCAACGTTATGAAGGCGGTCGAGCAATACCCCGAATACATCCGCCAGTCCTGCGAAAGCGGGGCCGATGCCGTAGTCGTCGGTGCGGGCCTGCCGCTGGATCTCCCCGATCTCACCACCGAATTCCCAAAAACGGCAATCATCCCCATTCTTTCCGATGTCCGCGGCATTGCCGTCATCCTCAAAAAATGGA
>JBAYOJ010000217.1:0-5115 GCA_041678385.1 Burkholderiaceae bacterium
CGCAGCGCGCTTCAACGGAGCAGTTTGAATGAAGACTACTTTTCAGATCCCATCACCCGCCGTGGTGCCTGTTGCTGGCACAGACAGCGTTTTTCCCGTGCGCCGCATCTATTGCGTTGGCCGCAACTACGCGGATCACGCCAAGGAAATGGGCTTCACCGGGCGCGAAGACCCTTTCTTCTTCTGCAAGCCTGCTGATGCCATCCTACACATACCGGAAGGTGAAACCGGCGAACTCCCTTATCCGCCGCGCACGTCCGACCTCCACTACGAGATCGAACTGGTCGTGGCGCTGAATAGCGGCGGCCGCGATCTGAGCGTCGAGCAGGCACTGGCCTGCATCCACGGCTACGCCGTGGGGCTGGACATGACGCGTCGCGACCTGCAGGGCGAAGCCAAGAAACAGGGCCGCCCCTGGGAAGTCGGCAAAGCTTTCGATCATTCCGCACCGATAGGTCCCATCTACCCAGCTGACCGCGTGGGCACGCTCGACAAGGGCGCCATTACTCTCGAAGTGAACGGTGCCCTGAAACAAAAGGGCGACGTGTCGCAAATGATATGGAACATCGCAGAGTCGATTTCCTATCTGTCTGGCCTGTTTGAACTCAAGGCCGGCGACCTGATCTTTACGGGCACTCCCGAAGGTGTCGGGCCTGTCGTGGCCGGCGACCTCATGGTCGGCAGCGTCGACGGTATCGGGCAGTTGCGGGTCAAGGTCGTCGCTTAACGCGCATCAAGGCGGCTCCGCCGCTTTACCGGCATAGTCTGTGGTTGCCGATCCGGGACGCGGCGGTTTGTCCCGGTCACCACCACGGAACGCTCATGCCACCCACAGTACATGCTCATTCCATCGGGGGCCGCCAGCTGGCAGCCCCCGATCCCCTTCCATTCGAACTGGTTTGCCCTGCAGGCAGCCTGCCTTCACTCAAAACCGCTGTCGACAATGGCGCCGATTGCGTCTATCTGGGCTTTCGCGACGCGACCAATGCCCGCAATTTCGCCGGCCTGAATTTCGATGCGGCCGCAATTGCCGAAGGCATCCGCTACGCACATGACCGCGGCCGCCGGGTGTTCCTGGCCCTCAACACCTATCCCCAACCCGACGCCTGGCAGGTCTGGCGCCAAGCCATGGACAGGGCGGCAGATTCCGGCGTCGATGCCGTCATCGTCGCCGACCCTGGCATCATGGCCTATGCCGCCGCTGCCCACCCCCAGGTGCGCCTGCATCTCTCGGTTCAAGGTTCCGCCACCAACCACGAAGCCATCAATTTCTATCACGAACGCTTCGGTGTGCAGCGTGCCGTGCTGCCCCGCGTCCTGTCCATCGCTCAGGTCGAACAACTGGTCGAGCACACACCCGTCGAACTCGAAGTCTTCGGTTTTGGCAGTCTCTGCGTCATGGTCGAAGGGCGCTGTGCGCTGTCTTCCTACACGACAGGCGAATCCCCCAATACCCACGGCGTGTGTTCGCCCGCACGTCATGTACGTTGGCAACAAACTCCGGCCGGGCTCGAATCCCGCCTGAATGGGGTGCTGATAGACCGCTACGCCGACGACGAAAACGCCGGTTATCCCACCTTGTGCAAGGGTCGTTTCGATGTCGCTGGCGAAAACTACTACGCCCTGGAAGAGCCTACCAGCCTGAACACGCTCGAACTCCTGCCCCGGCTCATGGCCATGGGGGTCAGGGCCGTCAAGATCGAAGGCCGGCAGCGCAGTCCGGCCTATGTGGCCCAGGTAACTCGCGTCTGGCGCCAGGCCATAGACCACGCCCTTGCCAACGCGGCACGGTTTTCCGTGAATCCCGCCTGGTCGGCCGAACTGGCCAAGGTGTCCGAAGGCCGGCAGCAGACGCTCGGCGCCTACCACCGGCCCTGGAAGTAAGCCGCCCGGTGTCACAAGCCTGGAAATCAAGGAAACCAACATGAAGATCGCTCTTGGTCCTTTGCAATACTATTGGCCGCGCGTGGCCACGCTGCAGTTCTACGAATCCGTGCGCGACTGGCCACTGGATATCGTCTATCTTGGGGAAACCGTCTGTTCCCGGCGCCATGAACTGCGTCTGCCCGACTGGCTGGAAGTCGCCGACATGCTGGCCGATGCAGGCAAGGAAGTGGTGCTGTCCACGCAGGTCCTGCTGGAATCCGGCGCCGAACTCACCACCATGCGCAAGGTGGTGGCCAACGGCCAGCACGCTGTCGAAGCCAATGACATGGGTGCGGTACGCTGCCTGCAAGGCCGTCCGTTCGTGGGCGGGCCTTATCTCAATATCTACAGCAAACCCACGCTCGATGTTCTGGCGCAAGCGGGCGCCACGCGTTGGGTCATGCCTTTGGAAATGGGCCGCGAGGGCCTGCAGCGTATGCAGCAAGACCGGCCCTCAGGGATGCAGACGGAAGTCTTTGCCTATGGCCGCATGCCCCTGGCGTTTTCCGCCCGCTGTTTCACGGCCCGGAATCGCAATCTTCCCAAGGACAACTGCCAGTATGTCTGCATGGACCACCCCGATGGTCTGCTGATGCAAACCCGCGAATCCCAGGATTTTCTTACCATCAACGGCATACAGACCCAATCGGCGCTGGTCCATACCCTGATCCACGAACTCGGCGAACTCTCCAGCATCGGGGTGGACATCATCCGGTTGAGCCCGCAATCGCAACACATGGAAGACGTGGTTCGTGGGTTCAGGGCCGTGCTCGACGGCGTCGAATCCGCCACCCTCGTACATGAACGCCTGTTGCCGCGTATGCCCGCAGGTGCGTGCAACGGGTATTGGTATGGGCAACCCGGGCTCAATATGGTGCTGCCGCAGGCAGCGGGGGCAGTGCAATGAGTACACAAACAGAACCCTTCCGCGTTCCGGCGCCGCTGGGCCGCCTGCTGGGCATGCTGCCCAGAAAACCCGGGTCCCAGCTTTTCGTGGCGGGGCTCAACCTGGCGCTGGCCCCCCATCTGCCCATCGATATTTGCTCCATGCTTGAAGGGCGCTCACTACGCATCGATGTGGCCGATGCCAGGCTGTGTTTCGACTATACCTGGCGCACAAACGGCTTCAGGGCAGCCGAACATGGTGGCAGCCCGCCCGATCTCACCATCCGGGCCGATGCCGTCGATTTTCACCGCTTGATTCAACGGGGTGAAGACCCGGACACTTTGTTTTTCAGCCGCCGCCTGGTAATGGAAGGCGACACCGAACTCGGGCTGATGGTCAAGAACACGCTTGATGCCATCGACATGGAAGTCCTCAAGCCCGGCCGGGTTCTGGCCAATCTGCTGGCATCCAGGGGATCAACATCCCGGTCCAAGGGCACACATCCTTCCCGGTGATACCCGGAAAAACAGGTCTTAAGCGGCGTGCGCCGGGGCGTCCAGGTCATCGTCACCCAAGGCGGGCAACGGCGGCAAGCCAAACCGGGCCCGGGCGCGCTGGCAGTCGGGTTCCGGGCTGCCGTCCAGCAGCCAGGGTTCGAACTCCCGGCAAGGGCTGGGTCGTTGTGGGTAGATGCCGCAGCGCACTTCCGGGCTGCCTATTTCGCCCCGCAAGGCGATGCAGCGGCCATGGCCGTGTTCTGTACCCTTCATGGCGGCGCGCAGCGGCCCCACCTGGCTGACCAGTTCCGGTGGTACCATCCCTGCGCTGCCAGCATCACCTGCGCGGGCAATTTCCCCACAATAAAATGACACCCGAAAATACGCGCAGCAGGCGCCGCAGCTCAGGCAGGGGTGGGAAATGGCGCGATCATTCGATGCCGGGCGGGTCGTGTCGGCAGTCGATAAACAGGATGTCGGGGGTGGGCCGGGGTGGCGCATGATGTCTTGCGTTCTTCGGTGGAAGGCAGCGGGTGGCAGAATATAACATTGCGCAAGCAGTAAAAGCATGCAGCGTGTTGCCTTATTCACCGCTTGCCGAAGACATCCGGAGCCGTTTTGAACCCTCAGAAACCTGTTTCTCCTATCGCCCCTGGGCTGATCGTTCTGCACTCCAATCGCATGGAAGTGTTGCGTGACGGCCTGATTCAGTGGCTGGGCCAGCACCCGCTTGACCCGCTGGAAACCGATATTGTGGCCGTGCAGAGCAACGGTATTGCCCAGTGGTTGCGCAGTACGCTGGCCAGGTCGCGCCGGGCCCCGGAAGCGCCAGGCAGCGGCATTGCCGCCGCCCTTGAAACCCCCATGCCTTCACGCCTGATGTGGAGCCTTTACCGCCGGGTACTAGGGGCGGAGGCCGTGCCGGAACATTCCCCACTGGACGAAAAGCCCCTGGTCTGGCGCCTGATGCGGCTGCTGGGCAAGGTGGGTGCCAGCGATGTTTATCAGCCTTTGCATCGCTTTTTGAAAGACGATGATGACCTGCGCAAGCGTTACCAACTCGCGCAGCGTCTGGCGGACCTTTTCGACCAATATCAGGTGTACCGGGCCGATTGGCTGTCAGATTGGGCCCAAGGTCGCGACGTGCAGGGCGCTGCGGGTAACAAGCGGCCTCTTGACCCAGACCAGCTATGGCAGGCAGCGCTCTGGCGCGACATCCTGAAGGATGTCGGGTCGCAGAGCGCTTCTGGCCGTGCCGCCGTGCATGCCGCTTTTCTGGAAACCCTGCGCAATTGGCCAGATCCAGGCAAGCGCCCTGATCTGCCGCGCCGTATTGTCGTGTTCGGGGTCAGCTCCCTGCCGCGCCAGGCGCTTGAAGCGCTGGTCGAAGCATCCGCGTGGACACAGGTGCTGGTCTGCGTGCACAACCCTTGTGAATATCACTGGGCCGACATCGTTGAGGGGCGGGCGTTGTTGCGCAGCGTCAGGCGCCATCAGCAGGGCCGCCCTGGCCGCCCGCTCGAACTTGACCCCGAGCAGCTGCATGCGCATGCGCACCCCTTGCTGGCTTCATGGGGCCGCCAAGGGCGCGACTACATTGCCTTGTTTGAAGAGCTGGAAGACGAAGTCGGGCAGCGCGGGGGGGGCAGCGACCCTGCGCTGGAAGTGGCCGTGGTGCCTGCGTTTGTCGAGGTAGAAGCTGCCACGGTGCTGGGGCAGTTGCAGGATGATATCCGTGGCCTGCGCTCACTGCCTGAAATCTGCCAGGAAGGGCGGGTTGTACCCCCCAGCGATCACTCACTCTGC
>JBAYOJ010000218.1:0-5083 GCA_041678385.1 Burkholderiaceae bacterium
TGCAGGACCTAATAGGTGGAACCTTGCCCACCGCGATTATCTCCGTCGCCGTGGCGGCTCCGTTCATTGCCGAGAAAAAAATCATCGGAGTGGGGTTTCCAGGCGAGAATAGAAATCCGGCTATGCCCGATACGCCCACATTCCGAGAAGCAGGGCTAAATGATATGGATGTCGTCTCGTGGTTTGGCCTACTGGCTCCTGCCGGGACGCCTCGCTCCATCGTTGACAAACTAAATCAAGCCGTCCGACAAGTGCTCACTGACCCCGAAGTGGCACAACGACTGACAAACGCAGGCATGCCGCCCGCACCTTCCTCTCCCGAGGAGTTCCAGGACATCATACGCAGCGATCTGGACAAGTGGACGGCAATCGCAAAAGAGGCTGGTTTAAAAAGAAATTGACCTGCCGAACAAAATCAAGCTTACGATTACTACCAAAACACCAAAAAAAAACCCGAGATCGTGAGATCTCGGGCAAAATCCACCAAAGGAGGAGGGTGGAGGAGACAACCTTGGCATGCTGGGCTACCAGAACATTTCTGTTCGAGACCGCGTGATCGGTTAATTCAAATCACGTTTCAGCATCCGATAACTGAAGTGTATCGCCATTTTTTGTGCAGTGCAAGATGTTTTTGCTGTAGCGCCACACTTTGTGGTTTTTAAGCTGTTTCAGCTTGCTACTTCCTGTACAAAAAGCCTGTTTCGCAACTGGCGTTAACCCTTAGTTGAATGAATATTAACACGACCCTAGGGAAAACGCTAGTCTTATCTCAAATTCGGTAGGCAGTCGTCGTCATCACCTTGGAGATCAGGCGCATGGCAAGCTTGATCGGCCCTGGTAAAGGGATGGCGCCATGGGTTTCGGCCGTCGTGCGATGCTCGATTTCATCGTCGCGCATTTGCTCGACAATACGGCGTGAACGCTCGTCTTGGGGCGGCAATTGCTCAAGATGGGTGTCCAGATGTTGTTCGACCTGCCTTTCGGTTTCGGCCATGAACCCCAGGTTACGGGGGATGCCTGCTCGACTTGCAACGGCACCCAGAGAAAACGACCCGACGTACCACAACGGGTTTAGCAGACTCGGGCGGCTATTCAATTCATCCAGACGCTCGCGGCACCAGACAAGATGATCGACTTCTTCTGCTGCTGCCTGATGAAGCACTTCACGAATTGCTGCATCGCGGCAAAACAGGGCTTGGCCCCGGTACAACGCCTGAGCGCACACTTCGCCGACATGGTTGACTCGCATCAACCCGGCGGCATGCCGCTGCTCGGCAGGCGACAAGGTATCGAGCTCGGCGGAATTCAAAGGTTTAGGGCCCGCCGGGTTGGCGCGGCCCGCCTGGGCAGAACCGTCAAGCACCTGCAAGGCGCGGCCCACTTCGGCCAGAAGGTCCTCCAGAGGGCTGCTACGACGCAAAAACCCTGCTTTACCTATACTGAAATTGTTTTGTTCAACCATAATCCCACCTTGATTCAATGCGTGACCTCTCTATTTTCACATAGACGGCCATTTACGTGCGCTGGCAAAAGGTCAGCTAACAGCCAGCATTCCCCGGGCCTGCCAGCGGTCGGGTCCCTGGAAACCGGGACCGTATTATGATTACCCGTTGAACAGAACCTATTTGGCAGGAAGACAGACTATGGAATGCACCATCGACTGGGGCGGCCCTGAAGGCATGCTTTTCGTCGCCCGCACGGGTAGTGGCCACGTTGCCGCCATGGACGGCGCGCCCGAAGGCGGGGGTAACAACCTTGCGCCCCGCCCTATGGAAATGATGTTGGCGGGCGCAGGCGGCTGCGCCGCCTACGATGTGGTGTTGATCCTCAAGCGGGGGCGTCACGAGATCACTGCATGCCAGGTGGAACTGGATGCCGAACGCGCAGAAACGGATCCAAAGGTTTTCACGCGCCTGCATTTCACCTTCAACGTCACCGGCAAGAATCTGCCGCAAACAGCCGTGGAACGCGCCGTGAAGTTATCCCACGAAAAATACTGCTCGGCATCTGCCATGCTGGCCAAAACCGCCGAAATCACGCATTCCATCAATGTGATTGAAGCGTAATCACCTTCTGAGTTCTTGCCCTCATGCGACAGTACGAAGACCTCATGCGCCATGTCTATGAGCATGGCAACCCAAAAAACGACCGCACGGGTACGGGTACCCGTTCGGTATTCGGCCATCAAATGCGTTTCGACCTTGCGCAGGGCTTCCCACTCGTCACGACCAAAAAACTGCATCTGCGGTCCATCATCATTGAACTGCTTTGGTTTCTGCGCGGCGACTCGAATGTGCGCTGGCTGCAGGAACATGGCGTTTCGATCTGGGACGAATGGGCCGATGCGCAGGGTGAGCTCGGTCCCGTATATGGTGTGCAATGGCGATCGTGGCCGGCACCCGACGGCCGTCATATAGACCAGATCAGCCAGTTGTTGGAGCAGATCCGGCAGAATCCAGATTCTCGCCGCTTGCTGGTGTCGGCCTGGAATGTGGCAGAGATTGCCAATATGGCGCTACCCCCCTGCCACGCCCTCTTTCAGTTCTATGTGGCCAACGGGAAGTTGTCCTGCCAGCTTTATCAGCGCAGCGCCGACATTTTCCTGGGCGTACCTTTCAATATCGCCAGCTATGCCCTGCTTACCTACATGGTTGCACAGCAATGTGACCTGCAAGTCGGCGACTTCATCTGGACAGGCGGCGACTGCCACTTATATAGCAACCATTTCGACCAGGTCGAACTGCAGCTATCCCGCGACCCCTACCCCTATCCACGCCTGAACATCAAACGGCGCCCGCCTTCACTCTTCGACTACCAGTACGAAGATTTTGAGATCATTGGCTATCAGCATCACCCCCACATCAAGGCGCCTGTGGCTGTTTAGCTCGAACAGAGGAATCCCGGCATGGCCAACAAGCCCCATACCCGTATCGTTGTCGCCTATTCCCGCAATCGGGTTATCGGCCGCGATAACGATTTACCCTGGAAGCTGCCTGGCGACCTCGCCCATTTCAAACGCAGCACCCTGGGCCACCCCATCATCATGGGGCGCAAGACCTGGGAATCCCTGGGGCGCCCGCTGCCCGGCAGGTTGAACGTGGTCATCAGCCGGAACCCCGACTACCATGCCACCGGGGCGACAGTCTGCCCCAACCTGGAAGCAGCCTTGCAGGCCTGTACCGGCGCAACTCAGGTCAGCATTATTGGCGGCGAACAGCTGTTTCAGGTGGCTTTACCCATCAGCGACGAAATCATTGCCACCGAAATCGATGCGGATATCGACGGTGATACCTTCTTCCCCCCAATCAAGACCGATGAATGGGAAGAAACAGAACGTCTGCCGCAGCCCGAAGAGAATGGGCTGCGCTACGATTTCGTCACCTTGCGCCGCAGGTAACCCCCTCGAATTTCCCATCTGAGGTGTGCAGCTGCAAGCCCTGCGCTTGCAGTACGAATCTGGCTGTCTTCTAGTTGTCCGACAGGTTGACAACCTGCCAAAACGCCCCTTAGCATGAGCAAAGTTTGAAGCTTCAAAGAAAGATAAAAAACACGCCTTCCGGCAATTCAACCAAAGGACGAGATCATGGTTAAGAAAACACGCCTGTGCACCTTGATGGCAGGGCTGGCATTTACGATAGCAGTCGGTTCCGCAGCGGCCAGCTCATACCCCGAAAAACCCGTCCATATTGTCATACCGTTCCCACCGGGTGGCACCACAGACATGGTCGGCCGCGTCTTTGCCGACAGCTTCAGCAAAGCTCTGGGCCAAACTGTGGTGGTAGAAAACAAGGGGGGCGCCGGCGGCACGATCGGTACTCGCTCAGTCGCAATGTCTGCGCCCGACGGCTACACCTTGCTGCTGGGCACGATCAGTACCCATGGTACAAGTTCTGCGGTTTACAAGAATCTGAGCTATGACCCGGGTAAGGACTTCACGCCCATCACACAGATCAGCCGTATACCTTATGTATTGGCCGTGAATAATGAGTTTCCCGTCCAGAATTACGGTGAACTCGTCGAGCTTCTGAAAAAGGAACCTGGCAAACACTCGTATGCGTCGTCGGGCACCGGCGGCGCCACGCACATGGCTGTTGAATACTATAAGTACATGACCGGCCTGAACCTTTCCCACGTCCCGTATCGGGGCACCGGCCCGGCCATCAGTGATGTCGTGGCAGGCCATGTTTCCATCATTCTGGATTCCATTTCAGCCACGCTTCCGCAAATTCAAGCGGGCCACCTCAAGCCGCTTGCAGTCGTGAATTCCGAACGCCTGCCCACCTTGCCTGATGTGCCGACGCTGGCCGAGCTTGGCCTGGGTGAATATCATGCAGATGTGTGGAACGGCCTTTTTGCGCCTGCCGGCATTCCCGATGATGTCCTGCAAAAATTGAACACCGCCGCTCAGGAAGCGCTGCAGAACCCGGAACTGAAAGAGCGCTTCGCGGGAATGGATGCGGAAGTCGTCGGAGGCGCGGCTGAAAGCTTCTCGGCCATGATGGATAAAGAAATAGAAAAATGGCGCAAAGTGGCCGACTTTGCAAAGATTTCCCTGGACTAACCACACTCAGGCACCTGTACTGCCCTCGCCACCATAACGAGGGTTGTACCAGTGAAATTTTTATATGGCGCCCAATATGCGCCTGACCCGCTGCTTGCAAGGCTGGAACAATGGCTGAAAAACCGTTAACCGAAGAATGGCTTGAACGCGTCCGGCGAGCCGATACCCCCACCATCTGCAACGCCCTGGAAATTGCCATGGGCGGCCGGACCGCGACGGGCTTCACCTATGGCACGCCGATAGCGGCCCCGGGCCCCTTGCCCGCCGTCGTTGGCTATGCCCGTACACTGCGCTTCAGGGCTGCCACCCCTTCCCCTCTGAATGGCACCCAGGCTCGCGAACTGCGGTTGGCCTATTACAAATATATCGTCCCCAAGCCGGGCTGCCCGGTATTGGTGGTGATGGAAGACCTGGATTTCGCAGCGGGAACAGGCTCATTCTGGGGCGAGGTGAACTCTACCGTCCATCAAGCCTTGGGCGTATCCGGCGTATTGACCAATGGGTCTGTACGGGATCTGGACA
>JBAYOJ010000219.1:0-5074 GCA_041678385.1 Burkholderiaceae bacterium
AACTATATTCTGATGGCCACCCTGATGGCGCCGGTGGTGGTAGAACTCGGCGCCCAGAGCGGCATGGTGATTCCGCTGATCGCGGTCCACATGTTTGTGTTCTATTACGGGATCATGGCCGACATCACGCCGCCGGTGGGTCTGGCCACCTTCGCGGCGGCGGCCATTTCTGGCGAAAGTCCATTGGCCACGGGTGTGCAGGGCACGACCTACGCCACGCGTACGGCGGTATTGCCCTTCATGTTCATCTTCAACCCCATGCTGTTGCTCATTGACGTGTCGGGTTGGCTGGAACTCTTGCTGGTGGTGTTCGGCGCCACGGTCGCTTCCCTTACCTTTGCGGCCGCCACCATGTTCTGGTTTCGCAGCAAGTGTTCGCTCATCGAAGTGTTGCTGCTCTTGCTGGTGTCGTTCGCGCTCTTCCGGCCCGATTGGTTCATGAACCATATTGCCCCCAAGTACGAGTCGCGATCGGCGTCGCAGATCTACCAGATTGCCGCCGAACTCCCACAGAACGGCCGTTTCGTCGCCGTGCTTTCCGGCATGAACCTCGAAGGCGACGATCTGAGCAAAACTGTTGCCGTAGGGCTCAAGCAACTGCCTGAAGACAGCGAGGCAACTGGCGATGACGCTGGGCGCCAGCGTTTGTCAGCAGCCGGGCTGACGGTGGTCAGTATGGGTGACATGACGCAGATCGCTTCCGTGCGTTTTGGCAGTACGGCGCGTCGGGCAGGTTGGGAACAGGGCTGGGAAGTCCGGGAACTGCTGGTGTCGAATCCCAACAGGCCATCTGAATTCTGGGTGTATCTGCCGGCGCTGGTCATTCTGGGCTTCATCTGGGCGTTGCAGGGCCGTCGTCTGCGTCGGGATGGCGCGGGTGCTACACCTGCTGTGGCGTAGGTGCGGCGCGCTGATTTTTCTGCGCCTCAGAAGCCAGGTGGCTCCGGTCCGGAAACCGGGGCCGCCTATGGCATACCCCGCAGCCGCGTTTATCTGAAGGAAGGCCCTTGGCTGACCCTGTTTGATTTTCTGTGTGAACGGTTTCCCAGGTTGTCGCCAGAGACGCTGTTGCAGCGGCTGGCGGCCGGCGATATGGTCGACGATGCCGGGCGGGCGCAGCGGCCTGACGAGCCTTACCGCGCCGGTCAGTGGTTATGGTATTACCGCGAAGTACCGGATGAAACGCCGGTACCGTTCGAGGTGCCCGTGCTATATCGCGATGCCCGGTTGCTGGTTGTGGACAAGCCACATTTCATGGCGACTGCCCCTAGCGGCCCTTACCTGCTTCATACCGCGCTGGTGCGTATGCGCCGCGAACTCGATCTCCCTGATTTGTCGCCCATCCATCGGCTGGACCGCGATACGGCCGGGGTGCTGATGTTCTGCATAGACCCTGCCTGGCGGGGGCGCTACCAGTCGCTTTTTCAGGCGCGGGAAGTCCATAAGGAGTACGAAGCGGTGGCGGCAGCGCAGCCGCCCGTAGTGCTCCCGATGACGTACCGCAGCCGACTGGAAGAACGGCCGGGAAGTTTTCTCATGCGGGAAATACCAGGCGAGCCGAATAGTGAAACCCGCATCGAGCTTTTGCGCAGTCTGGCAGGCAGTGAGCTCGCCCATCTGCGTCTTTTGCCCATTACCGGTCGCAAGCATCAGTTGCGGGCGCATATGCGCGCCTTGGGCATGCCCATCGTCAACGATGCTTTCTACCATCCCGATCTGGAAAATGAGCCTGGTGATCCGCCGGGGCAGAAGCGCTTCGAAAAGCCTTTGCAGCTGCTGGCACGAGCGGTGGAATTTCGCGATCCGGTGGAAGGACGCCTGCAGCGGTTTGAAAGCCGGCGTGTTCTACAGGAAGTGGCCGCGGCAGGCTGATCAGACCGGGCGGCCGGCATGGCGCCGCGCAGGGCCGCCGGACATCACGATCAGGGCATGAGCCTTGCTGGATTCCTGCATCATCAGGAGAACCACATGAGCAAGAATTCGAGCCCGGACAGCCAGCAAACCCTGCCGCCGCAGGAACAACAGCGTCAGCCTGGGCTGCAGAGTGAAATGCACCCACCGCCCCGTAGTGGCGAACACCGCTATCTTGCCGCAGGCAAGCTCAATGGAAAGGTCGCCATCATTACTGGCGGCGATAGTGGCATAGGCCGTGCAGTGGCTCTGGCTTTTGCTCAGGAAGGTGCCGATGTGGTCGTCGCTTATTACGACGAGCACGATGACGCTCAGGAAACGCGAAGTCTGGTTGAGAAAACGGGCAGGCAGTGTACGCTGGTGGCGGGCGACATCGGCGACGAGGGGCAGTGTAATGCGATCGTCAAACAGACGCTGGAAGTGCATGGCCGCATCGACATCCTCGTCAACAATGCGGCCGAGCAGCACGTTTCCCAGCGTATGGAGGACATCGACACCGAGCAGCTGGAACGCACTTTCCGGACCAACTTCTTCGGTATGTTTCTGTTGACCCGCGCGGTGCTGCCTCATTTGCGATCAGGGGCCGCCATTGTCAACACTTCATCCGTGACAGCCTATCGGGGCAGCCCGGGCCTGATTGATTATTCGGCCACCAAGGGCGCCATCGTGGCTTTCACCCGTTCTTTATCGAAAGCCCTGGCTGAACGCGGCATACGAGTCAACGGGGTTGCGCCCGGCCCCATCTGGACGCCCTTGATACCCGCAAGCTTTCACGCTGACGATGTCGCCACCTTTGGTGCTGACACGCCCATGAAGCGACCGGGCCAGCCCGAGGAAGTGGCGCCTTGCTACGTGTTTCTGGCCAGCGATGATGGCAGCTACGTAACGGGCCAGTTTCTGCACCCCAATGGTGGCGAAATCGTTAATGCATGAAGCCTGGCGTGGCCAGAACCCGAATGCAGAGGTTCTGCCACGCCTAGCCTGATCAAGCGGCCATGACCGGCCGGCGGCGTTGCTCGGCTGGGGGGTATTTGATCTGCGCGCGGTACTTGGATACTGTGCGCCGGGCGACCCGTACGCCTTCGCTTGCCAGGCGTTCGGCCAGCAACACGTCCGATAGTGGTTCAGAGGGGTTTTCCGCCTCTATCATTTCCTGGATCAACGCCCGTACAGCCACCGCAGAGCAAGTGCCTCCCGACTGTGTGGCCAATTCCCGCGAAAAGAAGTACTTGAACTCGAAGATGCCCCGAGGGGATGCCAGATACTTGTTGCTGGTCGCGCGCGACACGGTGGACTCGTGCATGCCCAGTTCTTCAGCAATCTCGCTGAGCATCATGGGGCGCAGGGCGACGTCGCCATAGTCGAAGAAGGTCTGCTGCCTGTCGACGATGGCCTGGGCGACGCGGGCAATGGTGGTATTGCGTTGCTCAAGGCTGCGCATCAGCCAGCGGGCTTCCTGCAGCGCTTGAGCCATCAGAGGGCGGTCGTCGTAGCGGGTCTGCCGGAAGAGCTGGGTGTAAGCCGTGTTGAGTCGTGCGCGCGGGGTAGCACCGTCATTGGGGATGGCCACCCAATTCGCGCCTATCTTGCGCACCAAGACATCCGGGACAATATAGCAGGACGGGTCGACCCGGGAAAAGTGTGAGCCGGGCCGCGGTTCGAGGCTGCGTATCAGCAGGCAAGCCTGATTGATGTCGGCCTCTGTCGTGGACAGCACTCGGGCCAAGCCTGTGTAGTCGCAGCGGCCTAGCCGTTCAATGGCGTCCTGGACAATGCGCAGTGCCAAATCCCGGCAGGGGGTGTCCGCTGACAGGGCCTTCAGTTGCAAAGCCAGGCATTCCTGCAGGTCGCGGGCGCCAATCCCGGGCGCACCCAGATGCTGCACGAGGCTGAGGGCCATTTCCCATTCGCCGTGGGTCGGCATTGGATCCAGTTGGCCTTCCTGTATGAGCTCGTCCATGGGAATGCGCAGGTAACCGTTTTCATCCAGGGCTTCGATGATAAGTTCGACAATGCAGCGATCACGGGTGCCGAGCTGGTAACTGCAGAGATCCCGGCGTAAGGATTCCTGCAAGGAAGTCTCGCTGCGAGCCCATTGCCCGATATCGGTTTCCGGCTGATCGTTGTTGCGGGAAGTCGGGTAATCGCCCGAGTAAGAGGTGCTGGCATCCGCAGCGGCGTCGTACTCGGTAGTGACGGGGGGGTCGACTTCCTCACTGACGGCGGTCTGGGCGGGAGCCGCGATCTCTTCCGGTGTGGCGGCGTGCAATTCCTTAGCCCCAGTTTGGTCCTCTTCCGTGGACGAGCCTTCATCGTCCTCAAGAAAGGGATTGTTGGAAATGGCTTCCGCGACTTCACGACTGAAATCCAGCGTGGACATTTGCAGCAGCTTGACTGACTGCTGAAGGCGGGGCGTAAGCGTAGTTTGTTGCTTGGCCCGCATTTCATAAATGAGCTGTGCCACAACGTCTCCTTTATTAAGGGTTGAACGCAAGGAGAGTTCAAGCAACATCCATGCCAGTTTTCGTGTAACGGCGGTGAGCTGCTTGTTTCCACCTGTGTAAACCTCCATGGATCGCGGGTTGCCGGCGATACGGGGCCCCCGAAATGAGGGGCTGGACTGTTACCGTGCACCTTATTTCATGCTAGCGGCTCAGGCTTCAGAAGCCGGTGTGCGTGTAAGAAATGCACATTCATCGCCGGTTTTTCGTTACCCGGTACGGTGTTTGCTGGCTGAGGCTGCGTGCGTCCATTGAACGCAGGCCGGAAGGAGAAGCAGCATGCGTAAGGAAACGGACAAGCAATATGATGCAAATCGGGAGGCAGACGGAAAAACGCCCCCGGTGGAAAAAGATCAGCGCGACCCTGGTGAAAAGGTCGGGCACATGCCGCGCCACTGGCAGGCGCCGGGTTCACGCGGCGAGGCTCCTGGGCAAACCCCGCCCGGCCCGGACCTTAGGGAAGTCGGCCGAGGCAATCAGTATGGCGAGGCCGGGCGTGCGGCCAGCGAACAAGTACGGGAAAGCACAACGGAACATGGGCAGACGCCGCCCCCGCAGCGGCGCGACAATGAACAATTGCCCAAACGTCCAGGGGAGCGGCGCAGTGATGACCTGCCCACCCCTTCGGAAGCCGGAGGCAAGCCGCAAGGCGCAAAATGACA
>JBAYOJ010000220.1:0-5038 GCA_041678385.1 Burkholderiaceae bacterium
AGCCCTCAGGAGCTGGCTGATCTTGTTGCCCAGCAGCAGCGTGCCTGGGGCGCAGCGATCAAAGGGGCCGATATATCGCTGGAATGATGTGCAGGCTTTGAGGGAATGCGGGCGGTCTTTATGGGCTGCCCGTGTTCGGGCTGCATGCAAGGGGTGACCCACCCATCCAGCACGTCTTGCAGATCAGCCTTGAGAAGATGCAACCATTGCACTATTATGGCAATATGCCTGTTATCCAGCGTTTTGCCAATTGCCGGGTGCGCATCAACCACAAAGACCACCCACCGCCTCACTTCCACGTCATTACTAATGACGGTCGCGAAGCGTTGGTAACCATTAATCCGATCAAAATCGCTCAGGGGCACGTGACGGCCCGCGAAATTTCCGAAGTATTGGCTTGGGCTGGAAAGCATCCGGCTTGGCTTGACCGTATCTTCAAGGAATTACAGCAATGAGCAAGAAGCATTTTATGGTAACTGCTGTGCAAGCGCTGCCAGATTACCGGCTGCAACTGACATATAGTGACGGCCTTACTTTCGATGTCGACTTGCGCCAGTGGGTCAACACTACGCAGGCGCTTTCCCCACTTAAAGACAAAGCTTTATTTACCCAAGCCAAGATTGGTTTCGGTGGTCTCACAATTGACTGGGTCGAAGATGAACTTGACCTGGCAACCGACAATCTGCGCAATCTCGCTATAGAACAAGCCGGCGGCATCGGCCACGAGCGCATCTGGACCTGGCTGCGTGATACCGGGCTCACTCTGGATCAGGCTGCCGAGGCTCTGGGCATTTCACGGCGTATGCTTATTTACTATCGCGACGGTGAAAAGCCGGTTCCTCGGGCCATCTGGCTTGCGTGCTTAGGCTGGGAAGCCGTTCGGCCGCAGGGAAAGAGCCTTCCTCATCAAATTCCCTCTCCGCACGAATACATGGCTCTTCACACATAACCGATACACGCCTTTGTAGTGCTTATAGGCAGTCATCCCGATTCACCCAGAAGCTATGAATCACGCCCAAACGCCGTCACTCTCAGGAAACTGACGCTGCTGCCCACGATGGCCACAGCCACGCCCAGCCAAAGCGCCGTTTCGATGCCGTGATCAGGCCACCACGACAGGCAGAAGGCTACTGACGCCGCGCCAATCGCTTGGCCCAGCAGCCTTGCAGTCGCCAATATCCCTCCGGCTCCCCCGCTGCGGTGAGGCGGGGCGCTGCTCATCAAGGCCACCATATTCGGCGACTGGAAAAGACCAAAGCCTATGCCGCACACAACCAGCCGCCAGGCGATTTCATGAATACCGGCCGGTTCGGATAAAGTAGTCAACAGGGCCAGGCCACTTCCCAATATGATCAGGCCAACGCCCCCCAACACACCAGGCGCAATGCGCTGAACCAGGGGTGGCGCAATCAAGGTCATAACGGTCAATGTGGCAGGCCAGGGCGTGATCAGGAATCCCGCTTCCACCAGGCTGTAGCCCAGCTTGAAATGAAGCAGAAAAGGCAGCACCACGAATACCAGGCCCTGCACGGAAAACGCACAGACTGCGGTCATTGCGGAAAGCGTGAAAAGCCGGATGCGGAACAGATCGGCGGCCAGCAAAGGGGCCGTATGGCCGGCTTCCCGCCGCCGCAGCCAGTACCCGCAGGCGGCACTGCCCAGAAAAGCGGGAACGATGTGCTGCCAGCCCAGGTGCGCGACACCGGCAATGCCATATAACAGACAGGCGAACATGCCCGCACACAGCAAGGACGACCCCACGTCGAAGGATCGCACATTGCGTTCGGTGGGTGGCAGGCTTTTGAAAGCCATGATGATGGCAAGCAGGGTGAACGGAACGCTGGCCAGAAACAACCACGGCCAGTCCACCACCGCCAGGATGGCGGAAGCCGCTGTCGGACCTACGGTGAAGGCAATGCCTACCACCATCGCATAAAGGCCCAGGCCATAAGCGAGCCTGGACGGCGGATACAGGGTCCGGATCAGCGCAGGGGTGGTTGCCGAAACGGCGGCAGAACCTATGCCCAGCAAACCCCTGCCCGTCATCAATACAGACAGCGAATCGGCCAGGCCGCTCAACAGCGACCCCAGGGCGAATACGCCCAGCCCGATAAAGAAAATCACCCGGTGCCCGTGGATTTCCCCAAGCGCTGCCAGCGGCAGGAGTGAGGCAACCACCGTCAGGTAATAGATATTGATGATCCAGATAGTATGGGCCGGGCTGACGCCTATGCCTTCCGCAATGGCCGGCACGGCGGTACTCGTCAACGAGATATCCAGCGTCACGACAACAACACCAAGCAGGGCTGCCAGCAACGCTGGCACGTTCATCCGGTGTGATGTATCAGATATTGCCGCGCTGGACATGCTGTTAATGATGCTCTGAATTGCCGAACGAACCTTCCCTGCATAGCCGGAAGCTGATCGCTTCCTGCATTCAATTCACCTGTGCCAGCGCCTGGTCAAGCAGCTCGCTGCCGATATCTTTACGGAACCGTTCATACACCGGCGCAACCTTTTCCCGGAAGGCGGCAGGGTCCTTGATTTCGTTGACTTCCATGCCCTTTTCCTTGAGCGTGGCAATGACTTCCGTCGCAATCTGGTCGCTGGCCTGGCGCTGTTCCAGGGCCGCCTTGTGGCCGGCGTCCAGAATCGCCTGGCGTTGCTCGGGAGCTAGCCTGTCTAGAAAACGCTTATTGAACACCAGATGAAGCACCGAGAAAGTATGGTTGGTCAACGACAGATACTTGGCGATCTCGTAATACTTAGCGGCATCGATCACGGAAGGCGGGATCTCGAGGCCGTCGAGCGCCCCCTGCTGTACTGCAGTGTAGGTTTCACCCCAGGCCATCGGCACGGGGCTGCCGCCCAGGGATTCGTACATACCGATATAAATCGGGCTTTGCATGACGCGATACTTGACCCCGGAGACATCGGGTGGCGTCACCACTGGCCGGACGTTGTTCACCATACTGCGGAAACCACCGCCCATATAGCCTACGACGGTGACCCCTTTGGCGTTAAGCTTCTTGGCCAGAGTTTCACCGACCGGGCCATCCATCAGTGCGTAAGCTTCATCCTCGGAAGAATATAGAAACGGCAAGTCGTTCAGGAGAAATGCTGACTCTGTCTGAGCAACGAGCGCGTTGGTGATGACACCCGCTTCTATCAGCCCCATTCTGATCCCTTCCAGCATGGCTTTTTCATCACCTAGCTGACGGTTGGGATAAAGCTGAACATCGAAAGACTGGCCATTAGGGTCGGCCTCAAGGGCGGCCTTGAAGGCCCTTGCGCCGATGGCGTAGGGATCTTTGAGGCCGTCGGTCGACCCCCAGCCGATCTTGATGACCTGCTTGTCCTGAGCCTGAACAGGTGTGATCAGCATGAGGCCCAGCACCGCTGCGCACAAAGAATTACCTAGGGACCGTCTGATCAAGTCGAGCGGAAAGCGGGCGCTGTAGGTCGGCGGGAGATGCGAGGCGCGAAGCGCAGTAATAGCCATAGCTATCGCGAGCATTTGCAACGAAGCAGACCGCCCGATTCCACAGATGCGCGCGGCGCGGGGGCTTGATCTGAGGGGCCCTAGCCATGATTTCATTTTTTGTCTCCCTGTTTCGATACACGAATCTGGTGCATGTGGCCGACTTGATATTCTTTAGTTTGACGTCGGATCACGCGGTTCACGATAGCACAAAGCTTTGCCTCTCAAGCAACTTTTCAGCGCCTTTCACATGACTGACCATTTGCTTGAAAGTGCAAACAGCGGTGTTAACATCGGCCGAGTCGCCAGCCTGTTGGCCGGCATAGCCAGCAACCATTCATCCGGAGCGCCAGCCTTGAAATACCGCAAACTTGGCCACACTGACATCGAAGTCAGCCTGATCGGCCTGGGCACCATGACCTGGGGCGAACAGAACACTGAAGCCGAAGCCCACGAGCAGATCGACTACGCCTTGTCGCAAGGTGTGAACCTCTTGGACGCGGCCGAGATGTATCCCGTGCCGCCCAAGGCCGAGACACAAGGCCGCACCGAAACGTATATCGGCACCTGGCTGGCCAAAACAGGGCGCCGCAAAGACATCATTCTGGCCAGTAAGGTCGCTGGTCCCACTACCGACCCAAAGCGCCCCAGCCATATTCGCGACGGCAAGATACGCCTGGACCGCAAGAACCTGACAGAAGCACTCGACGCCAGCCTGAAGCGCCTGCAAACTGATTACCTCGATCTGTATCAGTTGCACTGGCCCGATCGTACGACAACAGCTTTTGGCCGTTCCCGCTACCCCTGGAGAGACGAAGACTACACCGTACCTATCGACGAAACCCTCGAAGTGCTGCAGGACTTCGTCAAAGCAGGCAAGGTGCGTCATGTCGGCGTATCCAATGAAACGCCCTGGGGCGTGGCGCAATTCCTGAAGTTCGCCGAAACGCGCAACCTACCGCGTATCGCGTCCATTCAGAACCCCTACAACCTGCTCAATCGCGTCTATGAAACAGGCCTGTCGGAATTCACCCATCGTGAGGGTGTGGGGCTACTGGCCTATTCGCCTTTAGCCATGGGGGTACTGGCGGGTAAATACCTGAACGGCGCACGGCCGGAAGGCGCACGCCTGAGCCTGTTCACCCGTTTCGACCGCTACTCCAAACCGCAAGCTGAACTCGCCACAGCCGAATATGTGCAACTGGCGCGCAAACACGGCTTGTCGCCTGCCACCATGGCCCAGGCCTTCGTGAACCAGCAACCTTTCGTCGTCAGCAACCTGATCGGCGCCACCCGCCTTGACCAGCTGAAGGAAAACATTGCCAGCGTCGATGTGTCGCTGTCGGAAGAACTGTTGGAGGCTATTAACGCGATCTATCAGCGCTATCCGAACCCGGCGCCCTAAGCCGCAAAAATGGGGTCAGACCACGATTTCTTTCAGAAATCGTGGTCTGACCCCATTTTTGCGGCTTAGGGCGCCGGGTTCGGATAGCGCTGATAGATCGCGTTAATAGCCTCCAACAGTTCTTCCGACAGCGACACATCGACGCTGGCAAT
>JBAYOJ010000221.1:0-4999 GCA_041678385.1 Burkholderiaceae bacterium
AGGGTTTCTTCCGAGACGTCGCGTACCCGCTTGTAGTGGGTGTAGGCGCCTTCCTTGGCATCTGCCGGCACGATGGTGACGTAATCCTGGGGGTTGACGGAAGCAGACCACGTGACGGGGAAACTGCTGCCGGTCGTTATCTGTGCCGGCGCCGTAATGCCGATTTCGGCTTCCACCACCTCGACGTTGGCGGTGGCCAGGGTACGGTCACCTTCGTACAGCACGTAGCGCACTTCGTAAAGGCCGGGTTCAGCAGGGGCGGTAAGCGTTTCTTCCGAGACGTCGCGTACCCGCTTGTAGTGGGTGTAGGCGCCTTCCTTGGCATCTGCCGGCACGATGGTGACGTAATCCTGGGGGTGGACCGACGACGACCATGTGACGGGGAAGCGTGCGCCGGTCGTTATCTGTGCCGGCGCCGTAATGCCCATTTCGGCTTCCACCACCTCGACGTTGACGGTGGCCAGGGTGCGGTCACCTTCGTACAGCACGTAGCGCACTTCGTAAAGCCCTGGCTCAGCAGGGGCAGTGAGGGTTTCTTCCGAGACGTCGCGTACCCGCTTGTAGTGGGTGTAGGCGCCTTCCTTGGCATCTGCCGGCACGATGGTGACGTAATCCTGGGGGTTGACGGAAGCAGACCATGTGATGGGGAAGATGGCGCCCGTTGTTACCTGCTCCGGCGCTTCAAGCGTTACCGTTGCCTGGGGTGCTGGTTCAGGTTCGGGTTCAGCAGCGGGCGGTTCTTCGGAAACGGGTGACAGGCTGATGACCGACTGTACATGTGCTAGGGCGTCTTTCAGCTCAGCAGCATTCTGTGCCGGGACGAAAACGCCCCCAGTGTTCTCGGCGATGCAGGCCAGACTTTGGTGGGCCTGATCCTGAAGGTCGAAGCCGACCACATGGGCGGTGAACTTGATGCCTTGCCGGGACAGCTGCTCGGCGAGGGCGCAGGGGTCGGCCTGGCAGGTTTCGACGCCGTCGGAAATCAGCACGACCGTGGCGGGGTTGTCCCGGTAAGAGAGCAGATCCGCCGCGTGCTGGATAGCGGCTGAAATCGGTGTCTTGCCTCGCGGGCGTATGGAATTGACGGTGTCGATGAAGGTGGCGCGGTCTAGCGGCCCTGGTTTGATCAGGGTTTCAATGTCTCGACAATCCCCTTCAGACCGATGTCCGTAGGCCACCAGGCCGAGGTTGGTTGTATCCGGCCAGCCCTTGACCAGGTCGGCCATCACTTCGCGGGCCGTTTCGATTTTGCTTACGCCATCGATCTGGCCCCACATCGAACCCGACGCGTCATAGACGACAACCACATCTTCGGCGGCTGTGGCCGCAGCAATTGGCATCAGCAAGGCTGCGGCCGCCACACAGATTGCCTGATTAAGCTTCACTTTCGTCTCCTCGGGTTTTTATATGGCGGAAGCCGTGCAGCCTAACAGGAAATGGCCGGAATCGCCCCGTTCGCTTGAACGGGAACAGACGGATGCGTGCTGCGCGGGTTCGGTGGCAAGGCTCGGTTATGGTTGTAAATCCACGGTAAGTATAGGAGTTTGCAATGAAGACCGGAATGAACGCGACCCTCGCCGCCACCGAGGCGGCGATCCCTGACCCAGCCTGGGTGCAGGCTTTGGGTTGGCTGCAACAGGCGGACGGCCTGATCGTTGCCGCGGGCGCGGGAATGGGGGTGGATTCAGGCTTGCCGGATTTCCGAGGCAGTGAAGGTTTGTGGCGGGCTTACCCGGCCCTGCGCCACGCCGGGCTGGAATTCACCCGCATTGCGTCGCCGGGCTCCTTCCTTGAACAGCCCACTTTGGCCTGGGGATTCTATGGACATCGACTGGCGAAGTATCGGGAAACAGTGCCTCATGAAGGGTTTTCAGTGCTATTGCGCTGGGCCCGTCGCATGAAGAACGGCAGCTTTGTTTTTACGAGCAATGTGGACGGGCAGTTTCAGCAGGCTGGCTTCACAGCGGATGCCATCATGGAATGCCATGGGTCCTTGCACTGGCTGCAATGCATGCATGCGTGCTCTACGCATCTATGGGCGGCCGATGACTGGTTTCCCGACGTGGACGAGGTCAACTGCCGACTTGTGTCCCCCTTGCCGGAATGCCCTGAATGCGGGGCGCTAGCGCGACCGAATGTGTTGATGTTCGACGACCACGACTGGGTCCCTGACCGTACATATCATCAGCAACAGCGGTTGGAAGCCTGGCTGGGCAAGGTCTCGCGGCCCGTGGTTGTGGAGTTGGGTGCCGGTACCGCAGTCCCGACCGTGCGGTGGTTTGCTTCACGCCTGAATGCGCCGGTCATTCGCATCAACCTTCGGGAAAGTGCAATTGATAGCAACAAAGGTATCGGGCTGGCTGGGCGCGCTTCGGATATTTTGTCAGAACTTGACCGGCGATGGCAGATATAAGCAGGTAATTACCAGGAAATAATCGTTCATTTGAATAAGTTGTTGAAAATATAGAACGATCGTTCTATATTGTGTCGCAAGGAGGATGCAATGAACGAACTCTTCAATCTTGCGGGCAAGACGGCCCTGGTAACGGGTGCCGCGGGTGGGTTGGGTGCCCATTTTTCCCGCACTTTGGCGGGCGCCGGCGCACGGGTCGTGCTGGCAGGCCGACGCCTGGCACCCTTACAGGCTCTGGCCGACGAGCTGATTGCGACGGGCGCACAGGCTGCCGCGGTATCACTGGATGTCACCAGCGAAACTTCGGTTCAGCAAGGGCTCGACCAGGCACAGGAAGCGCTGGGTCTCATCGATATTGCGGTCTGTAATGCCGGCTCGGCAATGACCAAGGCGTCCCTGCAAATGGACAGTGCTGATTGGGATTCCGTCGTTGACGTCAACCTCAAGGGTTGCTGGCTGGTTGCCAATCATGTGGCCAAGCGGTTGATCGATGCCCGTCGGGAAGGTGCCATCGTCAACATTTCCTCGATTCTGGGTTATCGCGTCGCAGGGGCTGTCTTGCCTTACACCGTATCCAAGGCCGGGCTCGAACAATTGACGCGGGCTTTGGCGCTGGAATGGGCGCGCTATGGCATACGCGTCAATGCGCTGGCCCCCGGCTATGTCGAAACCGACCTCAACCAGGAATTTTTTGCTTCAGAGCATGGCCAGGCCATGATCCGGCGCATTCCCCAGCGGCGTCTGGGGAACCCGCAGGATCTCGACGGCGCCTTGTTGCTGCTGGCTTCGGACGCCTCGCGCTACATGACGGGTTCGTCCATCGTTGTCGATGGCGGGCATTTGCAGTCGACACTTTGATCGTGTCCGCGCGCCGGCCTTTTTCACATGGCTGAGCAGCGCGCGGCGCGACCTCGTTCCCAGGAACGGTTGATGAACGCGGTGTCTGCAGCCCTGCGCATGGGCGAAGGGGGCCGCCCGCGGAGATAAAAGGATAGAGCATCATGGATTTCACCCTGTCAGAAAAAGGCGAGCAGCTGCGCCGGAAGATTCGTACTTTTGTCGATGAAGTCTTGATTCCCCTGGAAAAAGATCCTGCGTCGTTTGATGAGCACGAGAACATTGCTATACCGCTGTTGACGCAGCTGCGTGAAAAAGCCCGTTCACAAGGGCTGTGGGCGCTGCAGATGCCGGTCGCACGTGGCGGGCAGGGCTGCAGCGTGGTCGAAATGGCGGCTTGCTACGAAGAAATGAACCGTTCATTGTTCGGGCCCGTGGTGTTCAACTCGGCGGCTCCCGATGATGGCAACATGATGGTTCTTGAAAAAGTGGCGACTGCCGAGCAGAAAGAGCGCTGGCTGCAGCCGATAGTCGATGGCAAGGTGAGTTCCTCATTCGTCATGACCGAGCCTGCGCCGGGTGCCGGTTCCGACCCTTCCATGATGCTGACCACAGCCGAGCGTCGGGGTGACAATTGGGTGGTGCACGGCCGCAAGCATTTCATTACCGGGGCAGGGGACGCCACGCATTTCATTCTCATCGCCAAGACTTCCGATGACCCGCGCAAGGGGCTGACGGCTTTTCTTTTTCACAAGGATGATCCGAATTGGGAAATTGTGCGCCGCATTCCCATCATGGGTCCGGAGGAGCACGGGGGGCACTGCGAACTACAGTTCAATGGTCTGGTCATACCGGATGAAAACCGCCTGATGAATGTCGGTGATGGCCTGAAGCTGACGCAAATTCGCCTGGGCACCGCCCGCCTGACGCACTGCATGCGGTGGCTGGGCCTGGCCAAGCGGTCGCTCGAAATCGCATCCGCCTATGTCAGTGAGCGGGAATCCTTCGGCGTGCGGCTGGCGGACCGTGAAGGCGTGCAATGGCTGATGGGTGATGCTGCCATGGATATCCAGGTTGGCCGCCTGCTGACCATGCATGCTGCCTGGAAGCTGGATACAGGCGATTTCGCGCGCAAAGAAGTCTCCATGGCCAAGGTCGCCGTGGCCGATACACTGCACCGGGCGGTAGATACGGCTATTCAGTTGTGCGGCGCGCATGGTTATTCGCGCGATACGCCGCTGGAATGGATTTATCGCTATGCGCGCCAGGCACGTCTTGTTGATGGGGCCTCTGAAGTACATAAAATGGTGCTGTCGCGCAATCTGATGAATGAGGGCAATGACTTCTGGAAGTGGGGTTGATATGAGCGATACTGGTTTGCCGGCGCCTGCAGGCAGGGTCCAGCCCGGGCAAGTCGCGGGCGCGCAAGCGGCCCGCGTCACCGTCGCTGATGCCATCCCGGGTTCCGACCAGGGTACCGCGCGCGCCCTGGGGGAATACGTCGGGCGGCAAACCGGGGCCTCCGCCGTAGCGGTTACGGCTTTTTCGCGACTGACCGGGGGCGCAATACAAGACAACTATCTGCTGACCGTTGATTGCGAAGGGGGAACGCACAGCGGTTTGCGTAAGCTGGTGGTGCGTAGCGATGCGCCGTCGCAGGTGGCGGCCAGTCTGACCCGTGCACAGGAATTCCATGTATTGCAGGTGGCTTTCGAAGCAGGCGTCACTGTGCCCGAACCCCTGTGGTTA
>JBAYOJ010000222.1:0-4968 GCA_041678385.1 Burkholderiaceae bacterium
GACGCCCTGCTGGCACGAAACGCCCTGTACAAGGATCTTCACCGCATTTTTCAAACCGCCGACGTCATAGTTTCTCCGACCACCGCCACGCCCGCTTTGCTCGCCACGCATCAAGCGAACGACCCTGTAATCATAAACGGCAAGGAAGCCGGCACATTGCGGCAGGCTTGGTATAACTACACCGTTCCCATCAACGGCGCGGGCCATCCAGCCATTTCGGTGCCGTGTGGATTCAGTCACCAAGGCTTGCCCATCGGCATGCAAATCATCGGACCTTGGCATCAAGAGCGTATGCTGCTGAGGCTTGCAGCGGAGCTGCAGACTTTACTTGGATGGACCCATCACTGGCCCGACCTCGCTTTGCGGCACGGCTGATGCCGGAAATTCAGCCTTTTTGCATCCGTCATCCGCTCGAAAGAAACCGTTGCGAAATTCAGCGCACCATGTCATCGCAACGCGCATGGAAGGTAATAACAACTCCCGCACAGTTCCTTTCTCAACGCGCGCAGTAGCGTTTGGCATGAAGTAGCGGACAGTGACAGAACCGAAGTGCGACCCATGTCCCGCTTTCTTGACTACCTGCATTTCCACATTGTGAGCCATGAAGCCGCATCCCGTTTAGCCGTTAAGCTGCCCAATGGGCAGGAGGCATCGGCGTAACCCCCTGCCCCTTTCTCTGGAAATATTGGATGGAGATGCTCGGAGCAGCAACATTTTCGATTACTGGGTGGCGACTGCTTCAGGCTGAACCACTATGGTGATATGTTCTACTTTCGGAGCTTCAACCTGTTGTGGGAAAGAGGACCCAGCAAGGGAGTTCGTACCAGAGGAAGCACCTACGGACACCGCAGGATCCACACCATCGTGTACTGTAGCAACAGTTGGCTGGGCATCCGTATGATTCTTACGATCAAACGTCAGCATCTTTCCGAATACGAGTTGAATCCACTCAGGATAGTTATAAGCAACACCAGACGCCGTATCAACAACCGCTCCGATCACACCACCCAGAATAATATTTCCGAACACTGCCCCGCCTGTGCGGGAGATTAGTTTGCCATCGGCTTGCGCTTGTCCGGGTGCCGAGCAGGTCACAACCATATCCCCCGCAGACTTTCTAACAAAGACGGTGTTCGGAGTCTCAACATTGAAAGCCCCTCTATCGTTCTGAAGCTCACATTTCGAACCTAGAATGGGGTTCCCCTCTTGATCGAGGGTTTCGACTTTCACGGGCTGCGTTTTATCTGTGATCACCGATGCGCAACCTGTTAAAAAGAGGGCAAATGTAACGGCCGAGGTTCTCTTAATCAACATGCAATTTCCTGAGAGATAGAAAGAATCTTTGAAATGTATCATCTAGAATCAATTGCACATTTTTAGACACACCATGGTTTACCCTATGAACACCGAGGAGGGATGCAGCCCCGCAGTGTCGCTTTCGGGCAACTCCTAGGCAAACTTCATCTTGAACGTGGCCACTTTTCTCCATCAGCGCGCTGTTCAAGCTGACGGCGGCGCCGGGCGTCCGAGCTGCTGAGCTGGAGACGCATCCAGAGCCGATAGGTAGGGCTACAGGCTGAAAGTATGGAAAAAAATCGCCTGTGCAGCCCAGCACAACTCCTAAGCTAGAGAACGCCCGTCCCTCGTTCATTCGTGGGGTAGCGCCCGGCCCATTGCGCAGGGGTAACAGCCACAAAACCGAAACTCCCGTCTGCCACCACGCAAAAAAACCCGCAAAGCCTTTGGCTATGCGGGTCTCAACGATAAAATGTCTGGTGGGCGGTACTGGGTTCGAACCAGTGACCCCTGCCGTGTGAAGGCAGTGCTCTACCACTGAGCTAACCGCCCATGCTGACGCTCTACCAGATGCAACCTGATGGTTGTCGGTAAGCGGCCTCAACTGGGAAGACAGCGAGTATACATCAAAAATAAATGCGGTTAGCAGGCAAGCGAAGATGCCGCAGGGCTCGTGCCCTGGCCATTTGCCGGATCAGCCCCCCAAGCGCACCCAGGCAATTTCCCAGCAGCCGCCAGACGACGGCGCGCGTCAGTCTGAAGACGCTTCCGCCATGGCTGCCGCGGGCTCATAGGCTCGCCAGACGCATTCGCCCTTTACAGACTTATCCAGCAAGTCCAGGTAGGACTGGTGCTCGGCAAGTTCGGCTTCTGTTGCGCTGACCACCCTCAATACGCTGGTGTCCACCCTGCCCTGGCCCAGGCTGCCGCTCTTCGAGACATCGCTGGCGTCGTCTTCGAAATCCATCAGCAAGGCATCCTGCCCGCGTGTCATGGCCAGCCAGACATCGGCCAGGAGCTCGGAGTCGAGCAAGGCGCCGTGCAGGGTGCGGTGGGCATTGGAAATACCGTAGCGCTCGCACAGGGCATCCAGGGAATTGCGTCTGCCGGGGTGCAGTTCTCGCGCGAACAAGAGCGAATCGGTGATCTTTTCGCAGAGCTCTTCTACGCGCGGCAGGCCGACACGTTGAAGTTCAGCGTTCAGAAAGCGGCAGTCAAACGCCGCATTGTGAATGATGAGTTCGCCGCCCCGGATGAAGTCGACAAACTGCTGCACCACTTCTTCAAAACGGGGATGGCCGGACAGGAATTCAGTGGTCAGGCCGTGCACCGCCAGCGCTTCCGGGTCGCTGTCACGGTCGGGGTTCAGATACAGGTGCAGGTGATTGCCGGTCAGGCTGCGGTTCACCATCTCGACGCAGGCCAATTCGACGACTCTATGCCCGTGAGCCGGATCCAGCCCTGTGGTTTCAGTATCGAGAATGATTTGCCGCATTTCAACTTCCTTGTTCAGTGGTGCGCGTCTTTCGGCGCCTGAGGGGCGGCGGCCATTGCGCTGCCGCCGCCGGTGCCGGGTTCGGGCGCGATCATCGCTTCGGCCTCGGCCGCAGTGACCATCTTTCGTCGCTTGCCGGCAATCAGCGTATAGGCGACTGGCACAACAAACAGTGTAAGCAGGGTGCCGAGAGTCAGGCCGCCGACCAGCACCCACCCGATCTGCTGACGGGATTCCGCACCCGCCCCGCTGGCATAGGCCAGGGGCAGCACGCCCAGCACCATGGCGCCAGTGGTCATGAGGATGGGGCGCAGGCGCAGCACGCTGGCTTCAACCACGGCATCAAGCATGGCGTTGCCATCGTCGCGCAACTGGTTGGCGAATTCCACGATGAGGATGCCGTGCTTGGTGATGAGGCCGACGAGGGTGATCAGCCCGATCTGGCTGTAAATGGAGAGTGTACCCCCTGTCAGCCACAGTGCCAGCAAGGCGCCCGTCATGGACAAGGGGACGGAGAACATGATAATTAGCGGGCTGCGCCAGCTTTCAAATTGTGCCGCCAGCACCAGGTAAATGAAGGCCAGCGCCATCATGAAGATCAGATAGATATTGCCCGATGAATCGCGGAATTCACGCGATTGCCCGTCCAGATCAGTCTGCACCGTAGGCGGCAGCAGCTCGCGTGCGACCTGGTTCATGTGCTCAAGCACTTCGCCCATGGCGTAGCCCGGTGCGATAGCGCCTTCGATCTTGACAGCTCGCAGCCGATTGAAGTGATTGAGCGACTGCGGGGCAACCGATTCTTCGACGTCGACAAAATTAGCCAGTTGGACCATGCTGCCGTCTCGGGCGCGCACATAGATATCCTGGATATCCGAAGGCGTGGAACGGTCCTGGCGCTTTACCTGGACGATGACGTCGTATTGTTCGCCACTGTCGCGGAAGCGGGTGACGTTGCGCCCCCCCAGCATGGTTTCCAGTGTGCGGCCCACGTCGTCGACGTCGATGCCCACGTCCGCCAGCTTGTCGCGGTTGACCCTTACTTTGAGTTCCGGCGTATTGAGCCGCAGGTCGGTGTCAAGGTTTTGCAGGCCCGGGTAGTCAGCAAGCTTGTCCATCAACTGTCCCACCATGGTGGCCATTTCAGGGTAGGTGGCCTGGCTCATTACGACAAAGTTGATGGGTTTGGAAGTGGCCCGCTGGCCAAAGGACGGCGGGTTGGACGGGAAGGCGCGCACGCCGGGGATGGCGGAAAATCGGGGTTGGAGTTTCTGGGCAATTTCCTGCTGGCTGCGTTCACGCTCTTCCCAGGGCTTGAGGCGCAGAATGGCAAAGGCGTCAGTAACCGTGGGGAAGCCAATAACGGACTGCACGCCACCCATTTCCGGGATGTCATCGTAAAGGGCTTCGATCTGCAAGAGGCTACGCTGCGTGGCTTCCAGGGTGGCCCCCTCGGGCGCTGTGACCACGCCGAAGACGACGCCGCGATCTTCAATCGGCGCCAGTTCGCTCTTGACGACCTTGAAAAGCACAGCACTGCCAGACGCGACCGCCAAACCGATCAGCACCACGATCAGGCGATGCCGCAAGGCCAGCCCCAGTGCCGCGCGATAACCGCGCGTCAGGCTTTCCAGCAGGTTTTCAATGAAGACATAAGCCCGGCCATGGTTGTTCTGGTGCTTGAGCAGCACGGAACACATCATGGGCGTCAGCGTGAGCGCCACGAAGCCGGACACCAGCACCGCGCCAGCAAGCGCCAGGGCAAACTCGATGAACAGCCTGCCGGTACGGCCCGTCGCAAATGCCAGCGGCGCATAAACGGTGACCAGCGTCAGTGTCATGGCCACGACCGCGAAGGCAATTTCCTTGGAACCCAGCAAGGCCGCTTCCAGCCGGCCTTTGCCTTCCTCCATGTGGCGGTAGACGTTTTCCAGCACGACGATGGCATCGTCCACCACCAGGCCGATGGCCAGCACCATGGCCAGCAGCGTGAGCGTATTGATGGAAAAGCCGAACAGGTACATCAGCCCGAAAGCGCCGATCAGCGAAACCGGGATGGTGACGATGGGGATAAGACTGGCCCGCACACTGCGCAGGAAGAAGAAAATGACCAGCACCACCAGAATAATGGCCTCGATCACCGTGGTATAGACTGAATCGATAGAACGTTGAATGAA
>JBAYOJ010000223.1:0-4966 GCA_041678385.1 Burkholderiaceae bacterium
CCAGGGTCGGCTCATCGGCCGCGTCACCATCGACGAAGTCGTTGACGTGATCCAGGAAGATTCTCAAGAACAGGAACTGTCGCGAGCCGGCCTGCAGGAAGAGGACATCTTCGCCCCTGTCCGTACTGCCCTGCGCAACCGTGCTCCCTGGCTGTTGGTGAATCTCATGACAGCCGCCACGGCATCGCTGGTGGCCTCACGCTTCGAGCACACTGTGAGCCAGATCGTGATACTGGCTTTTCTGATGTCCATAGTCGCCGGCATCGGCGGTAATTCGGGCAATCAGACCATGACCATGGTCATCAGGGCCATGGCCGTGGGTCGGGTGACCGGCGCCAACGTCTGGCAGCTGGTGCGACGTGAAATCCAGGTAACCTTCCTGGTCGGCGCCTGTGGCAGTCTGGTGGCCGCTGCTTTTGCATGGGCATTTTCGGGCTCGCTCGCAATTGCGCTGGTCATGATGGCCGCCATCATAGGCAACATGCTGATCGGCGCCGTACTGGGCGTGCTTATACCCATGCTGCGCGTGCGCTTTGGCAAAGACCCCGCGGTGGGGTCTTCCGTATTGCTGACCTTTGCCACCGATTCTCTCGGATTTTTCCTGTTCCTCAGCCTGGCGACGATATTCCTGCTGTAAGCCAAGCCACCTGACCTAGAAGAGCAACGGCGCCCCAAGGGCGCCGTTGCAGACCGTAAGTACTCAAAGGTTCAGGCCAAGCGGCCATGGCAGTGCTTGTATTTCTTGCCGCTGCCACATGGGCAGGGTTCGTTTCGACCGACCTTCGGCACCGCTGTTCCGGCAGCGGCTGCAGCCGGCTGATCGAGGCCAGGGTCTTCGCCACTGAGTGCCGCATCGTAGTCGGAATGATGGTAGCGCACGTTGACTGGCGATTCCTGTTCGGCAGGCTGCTCGACCTGTTCGGGAGTCTGCACCCGCACAGTCATCAGGACCCGCACCACGTCGTTGCGCACGCGGTCCAGCATATCGGAAAACAGTACAAAGGCTTCGCGCTTGTATTCCTGCTTGGGATCGCGCTGAGCGTAGCCACGCAAATGGATACCCTGGCGCAGATGATCAAGCGCCTGCAGATGGGCGCGCCAGTTGGTGTCGATGGACTGCAGCAGCACTGAACGCTCGAAGGGCGCCCAGGCTTCACGGCTGACGAGATCGACCTTGGCCTGATAAAGCCGCGTCGCTTCAGCCAATACACGTTCAAGCAGATCGTCGTCGGTGAGTTCGGGTTCTTTTTCCAGAATTTCGGTCAGAGGCAGAGCCACGGCCCAGCCGGATTCCAGCGCCACCTGCAAACCCGGGACATCCCATTGCTCTTCAACTGAGCCTTCCGGGATATGGCTGCGGAATTGCTCTGAAATAGCAGCGTGAATGAGGCCCGCCACTGTATCACCGACATCGGTTGCTTCCAGCACATCATTGCGCTGGGTATAAAGCACCTTACGCTGATCGTTGGCGACATCGTCATATTCGAGCAACTGCTTGCGCATGTCGAAGTTGCGAGCCTCTACCTTACGCTGGGCAGATTCGATCGACCGCGACACCATCTTCGCTTCGATGGGTTCGCCTTCCGGCAGGCGCAGGCGTTCCATGATGGCCCTGACGCGATCGCCAGCAAAAATACGCATCAGCGGGTCTTCGAGCGATAAATAGAAACGTGAAGAGCCCGGGTCGCCCTGTCGCCCGGCCCGGCCGCGAAGCTGGTTATCGATGCGGCGTGATTCGTGGCGTTCTGTGCCGATGATGCGCAGCCCGCCAGCCTTCTTCACGGCATCGTTGGCCGGCGCCCATTCTGCGCGTATGCGCTCTATGCGCCCATTCTTTTCTTCTTCGGAAATCGAGTCATCCTGATGCACGAGGGCAATCATCTTTTCGACACTGCCGCCCAGCACGATATCAGTGCCTCGCCCGGCCATGTTGGTCGCGATGGTGATATGGCCCGGTTTACCGGCTTCGGCCACGATCTCGGCTTCGCGGGCGTGCTGTTTTGCGTTCAATACCTCGTGAGGCAGATTGCTCTGCTGCATCAACGCGGACAAGCGTTCCGAGTTTTCGATACTGGTAGTACCCACCAGTACCGGCTGGCCACGTTCGTAACAATCGCGGATGTCCGCCAGTATGGCGTTGTACTTTTCGTCGTCGGTCTTGTAGACCTGATCGTTCTGATCCACGCGGACCATAGGCCGGTTGGTCGGAATGAGCACCGTTTCGAGGCTGTAGATCTGCTGGAATTCGTAGGCTTCGGTGTCGGCCGTACCGGTCATGCCTGCCAGCTTTTCGTACATGCGGAAATAGTTCTGGAAGGTGATGGACGCCAGCGTCTGGTTTTCGTGCTGGATCTGGACCCCTTCCTTGGCTTCAACCGCCTGGTGCAGCCCATCGGACCAGCGTCGCCCCGCCATGAGACGGCCCGTGAACTCATCAACGATGACAACTTCGCCGTTCTGCACCACGTATTGCTGGTCGCGGAAAAACAGGTTATGCGCGCGCAGGGCCACCATCATATGGTGCACCAGCGTGATATTGCGGGGATCGTAAAGCGATTCGCCTTCGGGCAGCAGCCCATGCTGAGCCAGCAACTGCTCGGCCTTGATATGGCCAGCTTCGGAAATATGGATCTGCTGGCCTTTTTCGTCTACCCAGAAATCGCCTTCGGGTTCGGGTTCCTGGGGCTTGGGTTCGCTTGCCATGCGTTCAAGCAGCGGCGCGATACCGTTCATCTGCTGATAGAGAACCGTATTGTCTTCAGCCTGGCCGGAAATGATCAGCGGTGTGCGAGCCTCGTCAATGAGGATGGAGTCGACTTCGTCGACGATGGCATAGACCAGCGGACGTTGGCGGCGATCTTCTGCACGGTATTCCATGTTGTCGCGCAGGTAATCAAAGCCGAATTCGTTGTTGGTGCCATAGGTGATATCCGCGCGATAGGCGTTGATTTTTTCCTCATTTTCCTGCTGTGGCACCACCACACCCACCGACATGCCCAGGAAGTTATACAGACGGCCCATCCATTCGGCATCACGGCGCGCCAGGTAATCGTTGACGGTCACCACATGAACGCCCGTGCCGGCCAGGGCATTCAGATAAACCGACAAGGTGGCTGTAAGCGTCTTGCCTTCACCTGTGCGCATTTCAGCGATCTGCCCGTTGTGCAGGGCAATGCCGCCTATCATCTGCACATCGAAGTGGCGCATGCCGAAGACGCGTTTACTGGCTTCACGAACAACGGCAAAGGCTTCCGTGAGCAGAGAATCGAGCTTGGCGCCTTGCTCGAGTTTCTGGCGGAATTCGACTGTCTTGGCCTGTAGCTGCTCGTCGCTCAGTGTCGCCAGCTGAGGCTCCAGTGCGTTGATTTGCGTGACCTGACGACGATACTGCTTGAGTATGCGATCGTTACGACTACCGAAAAGCGTTTTTAGCAGGGATACCATTCTTGTGTCGTCGCTCTCCCGTTGCAATGAAAACAACAGGCTTAATGAATGTGGTTGACGGAAAAAGTCCGCAGAAAACGGTACAGTTTAACGCAGCTCTTGCCTTTAGCGGATAAGTGCCGCCCCAGCGAGGGGCTGGCTGCAATGCCCGCCACCGGCTTGCCACACCCTTCTAACCAGGGGCAAGGCCCGATGCATCCGCCAGTTCATCTGCCGGTGGCTGCCCTTCGGCAAGAAACAAGGTGGGGTCCAGGGGGTGGCCCGCGACACGCACTTCGAAATGCAGATGGGCGCCAGTAGTGCGGCCCGTTGACCCGACCCGACCAATCTGCTGGCCCTTGTTCACCAGTTCGCCCAGCTTCACCGATATGGAGGAAGCGTGCGCATAGCGGGTCACCAAACCATTGCCATGGTTGATTTCGACCATCTTTCCGTAGCCGGTGACGTAACGCGCCTCAGTAACGACACCCGATGACGCGGCATAGATGGGCGTGCCGCGCGGGGCCGCGAAATCCAACCCTTCGTGCATCGCGTGGCGGCCGGTCACGGGATGGCGACGCCACCCATATGAAGAAGACATATAGGGGTGATCGACCGGCTGCAGGGACGGTAGGCTTTCCTTCAGGCCTGCCCGCCGAGTGAGAACTGCATCCAGCAGATTCAGCCGTTCACGACCAGCCGCCAGTTCACGCTCAAGGCCATCGAGTTCGCGCCCCAACGATTCTGCCGTCCAGGATTCCAACAACAGACCTGCGTAGGCATCAGTATCGGTCAGGGACTGCTCAAGCCCTGCATGGATCTCCGGGTCGGTATACGACACCCCGGCGGCCTCAGCTACTCGCTGGCTGAGGCTTTCCATGGCAAACAGCCTGGCCTGCAAGTCGCCTACCTTGGCAGCCAGCATGCCGACGTTTTCGCGGATGTAGCCTGCGTCGCGGCGCGCCTGATCGGCCGGCCCGGACTCGTGCCCGGCAGTAACCGACAGCGTGGCATCCAGCTGCGACTGCATCCAGGCGCCGGCAACGGCCGAGACGGCCATCGCCGTTCCCGCAGCAATGGAGATCAGGGCCAGCCTCAGGGCTTTGGCAGTAGAATGAGACGAAGTACTACCCATATCTGGTGTTTCCGGTTTGAACATATCCAATACACGCACCCGGCGGGCGCGCGGCAAACAATCGGGCCAAGGCAAGCACCCGGCGGCTTTGGCACTGAAATGGCTTGTACAAGACGAAACAGGCGCCAGCGTGCTGGCCATGGCCCATAACCTCATGCAGGCCGAGCAGGCTGTCCGCAGCGTGTTGCCGCCCGCCCTGGCAAACAATTGCCATGTCGCCAGCATAGACAGACAATGCGTAACGCTGGCAGTTCCCGCTGCAGCTCATGCCACCCGCCTGCGTCAGCTCACACCTACCCTGCTGCGCGCTCTGAAAGCCAGTGGCTGGAACCTTACCCAGATCGAGATTCGCGTTCAAGCCAGGTTGGCCGCCTATGCACCGGCACCTCCACCTCGGGAAGTACAGCC
>JBAYOJ010000224.1:0-4965 GCA_041678385.1 Burkholderiaceae bacterium
ACTGGCGCAGCCTATGCCCTGCATCATGCCGCGGCCTTTGCTTCGGAACAGGTCGCTGCCACCCAGGCTGGCAATGTGGGCCAGGCGCTTTGAAAGAATGGCACCTTTACGCTGCACATCCTTCGCGAAGGTGTCGTCACGCCAGTAGGTTTCAATGGCAGCCTTGGCAGTGATGAACGCGTGGTTGTTGCCACGGAAGGTGCCGTTGTGCTCGCCCGGCGACCAACGGTCGTATTCAGGCTTCATCAGGACGATGGCGAAAGGCACGCCGTAGCCGGACAGTGATTTCGACAGCGTCACAATGTCGGGGGAAATGCCCATTTGTTCAAAGCTGAAAAAAGTGCCCGTACGACCGCAGCCGGCCTGGATGTCATCGACAATCAGCAGCATGCCGTGGCGACGGCACAGGGCTTCTAGCGATTTCATCCAACGTTGGCTGGCGACGTTCAGGCCGCCTTCGCCCTGCACGGTTTCAACGATGACTGCAGCCGGCGCGTCCACGCCGCTGGATGCGTCATTGAGCATTTTGTCCAGCAGTTGAACCGAATCCAGGCCACCCATGTAACCGTCGAATGGAATGCGGGTCACACCGCCCAGCGGTACACCGCAACCGCCGCGATGATGTTGGTTGCCGGTGGCCGCGGCGGCCCCCAGAGACACACCATGGAAGCCGTTGGTGAAGGCGATGATGTTCTGACGGCCGGTTACCTTACGTGCCAGTTTCATGGCGGCTTCCACCGCGTTGGTGCCGGTGGGGCCGGTGAACTGGAACTTGTAGTTCATGTTGCGCGGCTTGAGGATGTGCTGCTGGAAGGCTTCCAGGAACTCGGCTTTGGCCCGGGTGTGCATGTCCAGACCGTGAGTGATGCCGTCGCTGGCGATGTAATCCAGAAGGGCGTTCTTGCACTCAGGGTTGTTATGGCCGTAGTTGAGTGTGCCGGCGCCTGCCAGGAAGTCAATATAGCGTTTGCCGTTGGTGTCATAGATGGCGGCGCCTTCGGCGCGGTCGAACACCACGGGGAACGAGCGAGCATAGGATTGAACGTTCGATTCCAGTTTTTTAAAGATGGTCATGAGAAAGTTTCCTCTTAGCGTTTTTGGTTCGAGGCGGGTTTATGCAGCGCGGCCCAGCGGGATGCGCCTTGATCGGTGATGGGGAGCTTTCGTTGCCGGCTGTACCCGGAGAGCCGGCAGCGGAATGGGGTGCGCATGAACGCGCTCAAGCGCCCCAGGGGATAGCGGAACTAGGTGGCAAATTCGGCAGCAATTTCGAAGGGGCCGATACGCATCAGATGCTCGTCGTCATGCTGACCGGCGAAATGGCGTTCGCGTTCGAAATGCACTTGGCTTGATGTGGGGGCGCCACGGTGACGTGCCCAGGATTCAAACATGCCCCAGGAAGCCTGATTTCCGGGTGTGATGGTGGTGTCAATGTAGCGCACGTTCTTGCATGCGGGCCGAGCAACAAGATTGTCCAGCATGCGTCGGGCTAGGCCCTCGCCCCGGGCTTCTTGAGCGACCGCTACTTGCCATACGAACAGAGTGTCGGGCTGCTGGGGCGGAATATAGGCGGAAATGAACCCGACTAGCCGCTCTTCACCCTGGGGGTTGCTACGTACTGCAGCAACCGATGTAGCGCTGAAATGGGTGCAATGCAAAAGATTACAGTACAGCGAATTGGGATCCAGGGGCGGGCAGTCCGCAATGAGCTGGTGCAATCGTGCAGCATCGTCAGCGGTGGGCTGACGCAGCGCGATGGCTGTTGTCTGGATGCCTTGTGTGAAGAGTTCCGGCCCGTTGGCCGGAGCTTCTCCGCCACAATTCAGGGGTGCCTTTGGCACCGGGTTGGTGGTGCCTCGCTTGACCTCGTCGTGAACGACGAGGCCTGTGCTTTGTCGCGTGGTCATGTATTTCAGGAGGCTGCGACTGGCATTGCCGGCCTCTTTGTTGATTCGACGCAAATGAGTTTATCACGAATAGTTCGGGCACGAATGATTATTTTGTTTCCCGTAGTACAAATTGACTAGTCACTCTGCCTGGGCAAAGTCGTACCGATGAGGAATGGGCGCCGCCGCACGCAATGTTTACGCTTTGATACATCGATCCAAAGCTATGCGGAGCGCCGAAATGGCCGGTCAGATTCAGTCGAATGTCTCGCTACGGGTGCTGATCTCGAGCACCTTTGCCTTCACCATCTGTTTCGCAGTGTGGATGGTGTTTGCGGTTTTGGGCATTCCCATCAAAACTCAGCTGGGGCTGTCGGAAACGGAATTCGGGCTGCTGGCAGCCATGCCGGTGCTGTCCGGTTCTCTCATACGGGTGCCTCTTGGCATCTGGACAGACCGCTACGGGGGCCGCATTGTTTTTTTCCTGTTGATGGTGGCAGCCGTCGTTCCGGTATGGCTGCTCGCTTATGCAACGGAATACTGGCAGTTCCTGATGCTGGGTTTGTTTGTTGGCTTGGCCGGGGGTTCATTTTCGGTGGGCACCCCTTATGTGGCGCGCTGGTTTCCGCGCAATCGGCAGGGGCTGGCGATGGGCGTCTTCGGCGCTGGAAATTCCGGTTCAGCCATTACCAAGTTCGCCGCGCCGGCCTTGATCGCTGCCGCGGGCGGCACGTGGGTAATCGTTCCCAAAGTGTACGCGGTGGCGCTTCTGACGACTGCCATTCTTTTCTGGTGGTTTTCGGCTTCTGATGCATCCCACAAGGTCAAGGGCGGCGCCAGCCTGGCGCAACAACTGGCCATGCTCAAAAACCCCCGTGTGCTGCGTTATTGCCAGTATTACTCGGTGGTGTTCGGCGGTTACGTGGCGCTGGCACTCTGGATGACCAAGTACTACATCGGCGAATACGGTTTCAGCATGGAATTGGCGGCTTTGCTGGCTGCCTGCTTTTCCTTGCCGGGGGGTGTGCTGCGCGCCTTGGGTGGCTGGATTTCCGACCGCTATGGCGCTTACCACACCACATGGTGGGTGATGTGGGTGTGCTGGGTAGCGTTCTTTCTGCTGAGCTATCCCGAGACACGCTTCACGGTCATGGGTATAGATGGCCCGCTGGATTTCACCATTCGTCTGAATCCCTGGTTTTTCACTTTGCTGCTGTTTGTGGTCGGTGTGGCAACCGCAATCGGCAAGGCATCGGTATTCAAGTTCATTTCCGACGAATTCCCGCAGAACATCGGGGCCGTGTCCGGCATTGTCGGGCTGGCAGGGGGCCTGGGCGGTTTTGTCCTGCCCATCATGTTTGGTGCCTTGCTCGACCTTACAGGCATACGTTCAAGCGCTTTCATGCTGCTCTACGGCACGGTCTGTGTGTCTCTGATTTCCATGCATTACAGCTTCCGACGCAATGGGTCGCCCGCTGCGGCTTCCGCTGCAGCCTCGGCCTGATTCCCATTATTCATCACAAAGTGTGACAACCATGTCAACATCCCCTTACGCACTTCTGCTTCGCTGGGAACCCGAAAATCCCGAGTTCTGGCGGCATACCGGCCAACGTGTGGCCTATCGCAACCTGGCGATCTCCATTCCTGCCCTGATGCTGGCATTCAGTGTCTGGATGCTTTGGAGCGTGGTTGTCGTCAACCTCGGGCGCGCTGGTTTCGACCTGTCAAAGAACCAGCTGTTCTGGCTTACCGCCCTGCCTGCGCTTTCGGGTGCGACCTTGCGGGTGTTCTATTCCTTTCTTGTGCCCATCTTCGGGGGGCGGCGCTGGACGGCTATTTCGACCGCATCGCTGTTGATTCCCGCCGTGGGCATGGGCTTCGCGTTGCGCAACCCTGACACCGGTTATCCCGTGCTGTTGTTGCTGGCATTGTTCTGCGGTCTGGGTGGCGCCAACTTCAGTTCCAGCATGTCCAACATCAGTTTCTTCTTTCCCAAAGTGAAGAAAGGGTTTGCCACAGGCCTGAATGCCGGTATTGGCAATCTGGGTGTGTCAGTCGTGCAGTTCGTCGTGCCCATGGTGATCGGCGTGGGAGTGTTCGGTGACCTTGGCGGCGCGCCTTATATCGCTGATGGCGTCGACGCTCGGCCTATCTGGTTGCAGAACGCTGGTTTCGTGTGGGTTTTGCCCATTGCGATCATGTCGGTGGCCGCTTGGTTCGGCATGAATGACATTGCCGATGCCAAGGCGTCATTTGCCGAGCAGGCGGTGATTTTCAAGCGCAAGCATAACTGGCTGATGTGCTGGCTGTATGTCGGCACCTTCGGTTCCTTCATTGGGTTTTCGGCCGGCTTCGCCATGCTGACCATGGCCCTGTTTCCCGACGTGGATCCGCTGGCATATGCGTTTCTGGGGCCGCTGGTAGGTTCGCTGACCCGCCCGCTGGGGGGCTGGGTGTCCGACAAGATCGGTGGGGCGCGGGTCACGATGTGGACCTTTATCTGCATGGCCCTTGCGGTGGCGGCTGTCATGGTCTTTTTGCCAGGGCCGGACCGGGCCGGCAACTTCATGGGTTTCCTGCTGACTTTCATTCTGCTGTTCGCTCTTTCCGGCCTTGGTAACGGTTCCACCTTCCGAATGATCCCCGTCATCTTCCTGCATGAACGCAGCGCGGCCGTCAAGGGTCAGGGCGAAGCGGCGCAACGGCAGGCCGTGATCGACGCTTCCAGGGAATCGGCCGCCGTACTTGGTTTTTCGGGTGCTATCGGGGCCTATGGAGGCTTCTTTATCCCACGCAGTTTCGGCACATCTCTGGCCATGACGGGCGAGGTCCATGCGGCGCTTTATTCCTTTATTGCCTTCTATGTTTCCTGCGTGCTGGTGACTTGGTGGTACTACGCAAGGCGCAACGCCCCTGTGCCCTGCTGATCGCATGATGGATTACCCGGGGTGAACGTCACCCCATGGAGAAAAGAATGAGTCATTTTCTGGACAGATTAAAGTTCATGTCCAAAGTACAGGACACTTTTTCAGACGGGCACGGGCAGACAGTCAAGGAAGACCGCCGCTGGGAAAACGCC
>JBAYOJ010000225.1:0-4962 GCA_041678385.1 Burkholderiaceae bacterium
CCTCGGGCGCGCAGCCGCTCATTGGTCTGAGACGACCGGTAACCTGAAATGAGCTCGTAGGGGGAACGGGCCTTCAAAGACGTGTGCAGGGCATGCATGATGTCGTACAAGCCCGGGTCCATGCGGCCGACAAGGCCGGAATAGTGGTCGCGCAGGAAGTGATCAAGTCCTGTCAATGCTTCAGACAGGTAGCGGTTGCCGACCGCGTATGTCAGTTCGATCTTTTCGCGAGTGTGTGTGTGGTCCATGGACAGGTCGCGCTCCAGCGCGCTGCCAAACGTGATGGCCCGTGCGACAACAGGGAAGGCGCCCAGGCTTGCAGCACCGGAAGCAGCCATCAAGAACCGCCTGCGTGTGGAATGAATCTTTTTGGTCATGGTCGGGGCGGACGCGCTTTATGCAAAGCTTGTTCAAGCCGGGCGTCCTGCTGATAGATATCGGGAAAAAAGTAAACCTTACCACCATCTTTTACAACAACCGTGCTGTAGGTGATGAGCACGGGGATCGGTTCGTCCAGGCGCAGAGTACGGGATTGACCCTGCGTCATGGCTTTCTGAATGCGCTCGCTCGTCCATTCCGGCTGATTCCTGAGGACGAAACGAGCGAGTTCGACTGGAAATTCAATCCGGATGCAACCATGGCTGAAGTCGCGGCGGACTCTGGAAAACAGCTGTGGGGCAGGTGTGTGGTGCAGGTAGATGTTCTGGTCATTGGGGAAAATGAACTTGATGTCCCCCAGGGCATTACGCGGCCCCGGGCGCTGGCGAATCCGCCACTCCCCTCTTTGCACCGCATCTATCCCTTCGCCAGTCAAGGCGTTGATCACTCTTCCGTCCCGGTTCACGAACTCGAACCCTTGCTGGCTAAAGTAATCAGGGTCGCGACGCAGGCGAGGCAGCGTTTCACCACGGGCGATGGATGCGGGTACGTTCCAGTATGGGCTGAACTCAATAAAACGCATTTCTTCCAGAAACATCGGCGTTCGGGTGTTCAGAGCCCGCCCGACCACAACACGCATTTCCAGGTCAAGCTCAACTCCCTGGCCTTTGAGTTCGTACGCACGCAAGATGAATTCGGGAACATTGACCACTATCATGCGTGGCCCATACAACAGGGGTGTCCAGCGCAGGCGTTCCAGGGTCAGCGCCATCTGCTGGACACGCTGCGCCGGCGACACATTCAGCTGGGCCAGGGTGGCGGGGCCCACCACGCCGTCCTGCTCCAGCCCGTGCCGTAGCTGGAAACGCCTCACCGCTTCCACTATGGGCCCGTCATAATGTCCCATCAGCGGGACTTCGGCAGACAGGTCCTTCAGAACCACGAGACGAGCGGCAAGCAAGGGAAGACCTTCCCACGCTTGCCCTGCCTTCAACGAACGTCCTGGCAGTGACGGCAGCGGTTCCGACCAGGCGGGATGGGCGCCAAGGCGACGATAGTCGTTCATCTCCGAACGGATTGCGTCATACATCGGAACGTTGGGCTGGGCATTATGCATAGCCCCCGCCAATCGTCCCGCCTGGCGTGCTGTGATGACATAAGTGCGGGCATCGAAATCATGAGCTGGCGGTGCCTTAAAACGATGTTTCAGGGTCTCGGGGCTGAGCCTGCCCCGTCTCAGGTCGGATAAATAGCGTTCCAGAGAGGCAGTCAAGGCGGCATCCATGCTGGCCAGAGCCTCGGGCGTGGCCCTTCGTTCTTGCGTCGATGCAAATGCCTGGGCCAGCTCCCCAGCGTGGTAGTCCTGGGGATCCAACCCCTGCGATGCCGCATCAGCCAATACATCCAGAGCCACCCTGGCATCCGAAAGCGGCTGCCCATCGGCAAACCATGAAGGCATATCAACAAGCAGGTTGCCCTGTATTTCCCCTGGCTCTGAACCAGCCGGCGAAGCAGCTTGGCTGTGAGCCAAGCCCCCGAAAGACATGCAGAGCAGGCACGTCATCAGGATCGTAAAAAAAGAGAATGAGAGTTGAGGTTTAGTCATGGCATGCACAGAAGCCGATCATGCGCCATTGTCCCACGAGCGCACGCTTTTCTATAGGAAGTGCATTTTCTTGGGACCCTCTGATCAAGTCCCCGCGCCGCTTGCATCTGTGGAATCGGGCGATCTGCTTCCTTGCAAATGCTCGCGATAGCTATGCTCACCATCAATGTTACAAGCTTGAACCACACCTTCGGCATATTGGTCTAGGATAGGATATTCAGCGACGACCATTTCCAGCCCCCGGCCGCAGGCGCCTCCGCTGCTTGCTGACCTGGGCCGTCCGAACTTTATTTCACAGGTACTGCCATTGTTCAGAGACTTAGTTGACGACCTTAATAATTATTCTGTTGAGCCTCATCTTTTTTTGGATGTGCCGTTTGTCCCCTCCGAAGAAGATGTGATTGAGGCAATGCTGAATTTGGCTGAGGTTGGCCCCAAGGACGTGCTTTACGACCTGGGGTCGGGTGATGGCCGTATCCTGGTCGCCGCGGCAAAAAATCGCGACACACGGGGTGTCGGTATAGAGCTGGACCCACTGCGCATCGCCGACGCCATGGAATATGCCGGAAACACCGGCGTGGAATATCTTGTGGATTTCGTGGAAGAAAGCCTTTTCACCGCCGATTTCAGTGAGGCTACAGTGATTACGCTATATCTTCTAGATTCCGTCAACGTGCAGCTACGGCCCCGGCTGCTGAGCGAATTGCGTCCTGGTGCACGCATCGTTTCGCACGCTTTCGATATGGGCGAATGGAAAGCCGATGAACGCATCAAGGTGAACGGCATCACCATTTACAAATGGGTGGTACCAGCGCAGATTGCGGGGGAATGGGAATGGGAAGGCGTGGATGGCAGTTCGTATCGTGTCGAGCTGCGCCAGGAATTTCAGAAAATCAGCGGGAACGCCTGGCTGGATGATGAGGCCGTCGAGCTAAAAAGCGCAGCACTGTGTGGGCGTTTCCTGGATCTGGAAATTCAGGATACAGGCACTCAGTCAATCAAGCGGTTTACCCTGAACTTCGTAGACAGCGAATTACAGTCTGTTGTGGAAGACGTTTAAACGGGAAAGCCGGCGCGGTAGAAATGATGCCTCCCGCCCCGGCCTTTATGATGCACTGGCTAAAAAGCCTTACTCGACCTTTGCTATGTTCGCATCGGCCACCACCTTGTTCCATTTACTGATCTCGCCCTGCACAAAATCCAGGAACTCGGCCGGCGTCGTACCACCGGCTTCGACGCCCGCAGCCGCCAGGCGTTCTTTGACATCGGGCAGGCTTGCGATCCGCCTGACTTCTGTGGACCACTTCTCGACGATTTCAGGTGACATGCCTGCAGGCCCCATGAAACCCATCCACGAAAATGCCGTGAACCCTGGGAAAGTCTCGCCGACAGTTGGCAGATTGGGCATGGATTCCATACGTTTGGGCCCTGCGCTTGCCAATACATTGACACGGTCGGACTTGATGAAAGGCTGCGACGTGAAATACGTATCGAAGGTCAGATGCGCTTCACCCGACACTACGGCTGTAACCGCGGCAGAGCTCCCTTTGTAGGGGACGTGGACCATGTCCACATCAGCCGATGCCTCGAAGAACGCGGCGGCCAGATGCGTGATCGTACCGTTACCGGCGGATGAGTAGTTCAGCTTACCGGGGTTGCCCTTGGCATAGGAAATAAGCTCGGCAAGGCTTTTGACCGGCACGGATGGATTGGTGATGCAGACAATCTGCAAAACACCCGCACGGCTAAGATAGCTGAAGTCCTTTACGGTATCGTAAGGCAGCTGCTTATACAGCGCGGGATTCGTCCCCACACTGGTCGTCCCCATGATAACGGTATAACCGTCAGGTTTTGATCTTGCCACATATTGCATACCTATGGTGGTACCCGCACCTGGCTTGTTCTCTACAATCACAGGCACCCCCCAGGCTTCACTAAGCTTGTTGGCAAAGGTACGTGCAATCGGGTCGGTGGCTCCACCAGGGGGGTAAGGGACCACAACCGTTATAGGGCGGTCCGGATAGGTTTGTGCGAATACGGGGTAGGCACTGGTCAGCAGGCAAGCCCCTGCAAGTAGCGTTGTAATTAAACGCATTTCAAGTCTCCGTCCTAGTGTCCTGAATCGGAGGTTCGTTGAATAACAAATCGACCGGGATCGGGGCTAGGCAAGGCGCAGACCGCAGCCATAGCCGTAGCTATGGCGAGGATTTGCAACGCAGCATAGGGTCGATATTCGGGTGATTTGTTCATCGAACTTTCGATTCAGGACACTAGTATAGTTATCTGTTTATTATCTTCTTGGATTAAAGCGTGGCGGCAGTCCCCAGCACAGCAGTGACCTGGCTGGAAAGCACGCCGCCATTCCCGTGGCATAGTGCAATATCCGCGCCTTTTATCTGTCGTTGGCCACCTTCGTTTCGCAACTGCCTTACAGCCTCTATCAGCAAAAACATCCCATACATCCCGGGATGGCAGCAAGACAAACCGCCGCCATTGGTATTCACTGGCAAATGACCGCCGGGTGCGATGCCGCCCCCTTGCACAAAGGCGCCTCCTTCGCCTTTGGGACAAAAACCCAGATCTTCCAGAAACAACAAAGTATTGATGGTGAAAGCGTCATACAGTTCCACCACGTCGATGTCACGATGCGTGATACCCGCCATTGACATTGCCCGCGGGCCGGATTCCGCAGCGGCCGAGACAGTCAGATCAGGCATGCAGGTAATCTGGCGATGCCAGTGTGCGGCGGCCACGCCCAGCACAAAAACGGGTGACTTCGGGAAATCATGAGCACGCTCGGCGCGTACCATTACCAGTGCCCCGCCCCCATCCGTAACCAGACAACAATCAAGCAGCCCCAAGGGATCGCTGACCATTCGAGCGGCCAGCACGTCATCAATTGTGAGGTCCGCACGCTCTTGAGCTTCCGGATTGAGCTGGGCCCATTTCCGAGCAGCCACGGCGACTTCCGCCAGATC
>JBAYOJ010000226.1:0-4936 GCA_041678385.1 Burkholderiaceae bacterium
CGAGCAGCATGTTCATGATGCGTCGCCACCCTGGAACAGTCGGGAAACCCGCTCGTTGCCGGCGTCGATGTCGTCGGGGATTTCGAATTTTCCTTTTGCCACGCCGATGCGATTCTTTGCCGAGGTCGCGTCGATTGCGACCAGTTTCGCTGCGGGACGACCGTTGCGGGCAATCACGACTTCGTCGTACTTACCTTGCTCGATATCTTCGATCAACCGGGAGAGCGTGGATTTGGCCTCCAGCATGTTGACTTGTCGCATGACATTTCCAGTGAGGAGGTATAGGTTAGTCTAGCTTAGCTAATATTAAGAGAGATTCATCGATGGGAAACTGTGCGATCTTCACTACGCCTTGACCTTCCAATCATGGAAAGGTTTATCCTGTAGGTATTGTATTGACCATCTGGAGCCATTGTGAATCCCAATCCATCAAGTCAGGCGGCCAGTGCTGCCACCATCTCGTTGCCCATTGAAGGCATGAGTTGTGCATCTTGCGTGGGTCGGGTGGAAGCTGCCCTGCGTAAGGTGGAAGGGGTGCGCGATGTCGCCGTCAACCTCGCAACCGAGCGGGCGGATATCCAAACGGGGCCGGGCGTCGACCGGCAGGTGCTGGTACAGGCCATTGAGAATGCGGGTTATGACGTGCCGGCCGCCACGGTCGAACTCGCAATCGAGGGTATGAGCTGTGCTTCCTGTGTGGGCCGCGTGGAAGCCGCGCTGCAAAAGGTGGCCGGGGTGACGGAAGTGGCCGTCAATCTGGCCACTGAACGAGCTACGGTCAAGGGCACTGCCGATGCGGCAGCCCTGGCGGCAGCGGTGGATGCGGCGGGCTACGATGCTCGTCCTGTTACGGCTGCGGCCAGCCTCGATAACGAAGAGGTTTCAGCAAGAAAAGATGTGGAACGCCAGGAACTCAAGCGTGACTTTTTCCTGGCACTGGTCTTGGCCGTACCTGTTTTCGTTCTGGAAATGGGCGCCCACATGGTGCCTGGCATGCATGCACTGATTGAACGCAGCATAGGCATGCAGACCAATTGGTACGTGCAGTTTGTCCTGACGACGCTGGTACTGCTGATTCCCGGCCGGCGCTTTTACCAGAAGGGTATTCCTGCCTTGTTCCGCCTGGCGCCCGATATGAATTCCCTGGTGGCGGTCGGTACGCTTGCGGCTTACGGTTATTCCATTGTGGCGACGTTTGCGCCTGATTTGCTGCCCGCCGGCACAGTCAATGTCTATTACGAAGCGGCTGCGGTGATTGTTGCCCTGATTCTGCTGGGCCGCTTTCTGGAGGCCCGCGCCAAGGGGCGGACCTCGGCGGCTATTCAGCGCTTGGTTGGCCTGCAGGCCAAGACGGCGCGGGTGCGGCGCGAAGGGGGTGTCCAAGAATTACCCATTGCCGAGGTTGTACCGGGCGACGTCATCGAGGTGCGTCCGGGTGAGCGGGTGCCGGTGGACGGCGAGGTCGTCGAAGGGCAAAGCTATATCGACGAGTCCATGATCTCGGGCGAACCCCTGCCGGTTGAAAAATCGGTGGGCAGCGCCGTGGTTGGCAGCACCGTCAACCAGACGGGGGCCTTCGCCTTCCGGGCGACGGCTGTTGGTGGCCAGACGGTGTTGGCGCAGATCATACGTATGGTCGAGCAGGCGCAAGGTTCCAAACTGCCCATCCAGGCCATGGTCGATAAAGTGACCCTGTGGTTTGTGCCTGCGGTCATGGCGGCGGCGTTGCTCACTTTCCTGGTCTGGCTGCTGGTCGGGCCGGAACCGGCGCTGACCTTTGCTCTGGTCAACGCGGTGGCGGTGCTCATCATTGCCTGCCCCTGCGCCATGGGTCTGGCAACCCCGACTTCCATTATGGTTGGCACGGGCCGTGGCGCTGAAATGGGGGTACTGTTTCGCAAGGGTGAGGCGCTGCAGCGCCTGCGCGACGCCAGGGTGGTGGCGGTCGACAAGACCGGGACACTGACCGAAGGTCGCCCGGCCCTGACAGACCTGGAACTGGTTGACGGTTTTGAACGGGCCGACGTGTTGCTGCATATCGCTGCCGTCGAGGCGTTGTCTGAACATCCCATTGCCCGGGCTATCGTGCAGGCCGCTGAAGATGAAGGCCGTGTGATTCCGTCCGTTACGGGCTTCGAGTCGGTGACCGGCTTCGGTGTGCGTGCCGACGTTCAAGGTCAGCGCGTTGAAATCGGCGCAGACCGCTATATGCGGGAACTGGGGCTGGATGTGGCGGTATTCGCGGCGACTGCAGAGCGCCTGGGCGGCGAGGGCAAGTCACCGCTGTATGCGGCGATCGGTGGCAGGCTGGCTGCTATCGTGGCGGTGGCCGACCCCATCAAGGACAGCACTCCTTCGGCAATCCAGGCCCTGCATGAGCTGGGGTTGAAGGTCGCAATGATTACGGGCGATAACGCCCGCACGGCTGAGGCAATCGCCCGGCAACTGAATATAGACGAAGTCGTGGCTGAAGTGCTGCCCGACGGCAAGGTCGATGCCGTGCGCCGTCTTAGGGCTGAGCATGGTGTCCTTGCATTCGTGGGGGATGGCATCAATGATGCGCCCGCCCTGGCGGAAGCCGATGTGGGGATGGCCATCGGAACAGGGACGGACATCGCCATTGAGGCTGCTGACGTGGTGTTGATGTCAGGCAGCCTGCAGGGGGTGCCCAATGCGATTGCGCTATCGTGGGCCACCATAGGCAACATCCGACAGAACCTGTTCTGGGCCTTTGTCTATAACACTGCGTTGATACCGGTGGCGGCAGGCGTGCTGTATCCAGTGTGGGGCGTACTGCTTTCACCAATTTTCGCGGCCGGCGCCATGGCCTTGTCCAGTGTCTTTGTATTGGGCAATGCGCTGCGCCTGCGCGGTTTCCAGCCACCGCAGCCCGTGACATGAAATGGTGGATGGGCGCCCGCCGGTGGCTGACGGCAGGCTGCAGGGCAGCATACTAGGAAAACAGCATGAATATCGGTGAAGCCGCAAAGGCCTCTGGCGTATCAGCGAAGATGATCCGTTACTACGAAGAAATCGGGCTGGTGCCGCCTGCGCTGCGGGCAGCTTCCGGCTACAGAGTCTATTCCGACAAGGATGTGCATCGTCTGAATTTTGTCCGGCGGGCGCGTGACCTGGGTTTTTCCGTCAAGGAAATCGGCGACCTGCTCAGCTTATGGAGTGATCGTTCCCGGCATAGCGCTGATGTGAAACGCATCGCCAGCGAGCATATCGCCGACCTGCGCCAGAAGATCGACGAACTCCGCAGGATGTCGGACACACTGCAGATCCTGGTGGATTGTTGTGCTGGGGACGACCGGCCAGATTGCCCCATATTGGCAGAGCTGGAACAGGGCGGCCGGCCCTGAGCTTCAGTGACTATGCCGCTTTTGGGGGGAAACCGGCTTCGTTCAAGACGGCTTCGATCTGTTCCCGGCTGGCGCTGGTGTTCACTTGCAGTTTGCGGGTGGGCGGGTCTGCGTTGATTTCCGCCTTCGGGTCTAGGGATTGAATGGCCTTGGTTACGCCGCGAACGCAGCCGCCACAAGTCATGTTTTCAATGTGGAATTGCATGGTCGAAGACTCCCTGCTGATAAATGAATGATGATAGTGTGGCAGCGTAAGGCTTCCAACTATGGGAAGGTCAAGCACTGCGGCGGGTCATCATGGCTGCGGTTGCGGTATCACGCGCCCCAGCCGTGCCAGCAGGGCGGTAACCAATATTGCGAACGCCAGACGTATCCAGAGGATGGCGGACAGGTCAGCCCCCATGAGCAGGATGAGCAGCGTGTCCTCAATGACGCTGTGACACAGGCCGAGAAAGGCCATGGTCAGGAAGATGTCGCGGTGCGACATCTGGCCTGTTTTTGCTTCGCGGATCAGCAGGCCGGCACCGATGCTAAGCCCCAGCGTGAAACCGATGATGGTGACGTTGCTGGCTTCGCGCCCTATGCCCACTACTTTAAGCAGTGGCGCAAGCATGGCGTGCATGAGCCGTTCCACGCCCAATGCCTTGAGGATGCGAAGCAGGGCCATGAGCAGCACGATGATCACGAAGATCATTACCAAGGTCTGCAACTGGGCTAGTGCCCATGCCAGCAGGGATGGGTCTGTGGCTTCAGGCTGCCAGAGCATGATGGCGGGTTCCTGCAAGCTGCCTGTCGCTGAGTAGTAGGCATTCAGCAGGGCACCCAGTACGATAGCCCCGCCCACGCGGATCAACAGTGTGGCAGACCAGGACACCCCGGTCGCCTTGGCGACGGCGCCTTCCACGGGCAGCGAGTGAGCGATGAGGATCAGCGTGCCCAGTACGCTGACCTGCGCAACGGTGAGCGGTACGCCCGCGCTCATATCGGCAAAGAGCGCGATGCCGGTATAGATGTTGGTCAACATGGCCGCTGCCCATACGATGCCCACTTCGGCCGGCAGCCCGACGATTTGCATGACCGGCCCCAGCAGGCCGGCCAGCAGATGGGTGCCCCCCATCATATCGAGTGCCTTGACCAGGATAAGAGCCGGCACCATGAGCCGGATCAGGACCAGGTACGAGGAAAAGGCATCATGAAGAAGCCGCTTCAGGGCGGCGGCCAAAGCGGCGAACCGGAACATGTATGGGTGGCGAGGCAAGCGGGCCCATGGCTGCACATTGCAGCCATGTAGGAGTATGAGGTGTGATGCGGGTAAACCCGCGCCATATCAGCTTGAAGTATAGCTGCGATCACCAAAAATTGCGGAGCCAATGCGCACTTCGGTGGACCCTTCTGCGATGGCCAGATCATAGTCACCGCTCATACCCATGGAAAGGCGGCCCAGGCTGATGCCATCAATGGCCTTGGCCTGCATTGCATCGCGTAATTCGCGCAGACGGCGGAAGCAATCACGGACCACTTGTCGGTCAGGGTCGTTGGCGGCCATGGTCATCAAGCCCTGAACCCGCAGC
>JBAYOJ010000227.1:0-4900 GCA_041678385.1 Burkholderiaceae bacterium
ATGCCTTTCCAGGCAGACGCCCGCCTGCGCCGCGACATCAACGCGGGGCGGGTCATGTTCATGGACCAGCATCTTTCCGAAACCGTGGAACAGATGCGTTGCGGCAGCTTGCCGCCTATAGACATCGCCATCGTCGAAGCGGCGGCGATCCGGGAAGACGGCAGCATTGTTCCCACCACCTCCGTGGGAAACACTGCCAGTTTCGTTCAGCAGGCGCGTCAGGTCGTTGTGGAACTCAATCTCGCCATGCCGCTGACGCTGGAAGGCCTGCACGATATCTATATACCGGGTGACCGTCCGCAACGCGGTCCCATCCCATTGGTTTCGGCTTCCCAACGTATTGGCGACACTGCGATCAGCATCGACCCAGAACGCATCGCAGCCATCGTGATCACCAATACTGTCGACAGCCCGTCGACCAACCTGCCACCTGACGCGGAAACCCGTGAAATTGCCCGCCATGTGGTGGATTTCTTTTCCGGGGAGGTTGCCGCAGGGCGCCTGGCCCCTTCACTGCTGCCGTTGCAGGCCGGTATCGGTACCATTGCCAATGCCGTGCTGCATGGTCTGCTGGAATCTTCCTTCAGCGGTATGACCATGTATTCCGAAGTCCTGCAGGACAGTTCCTTCGAGCTGCTGGATTCAGGCCAGTTCACCTTCGCTTCCGCTTCGTCCATTACGCTGTCGGATGGCATGTATCGCAAGTTTCTGGATAACGTTGAGCGCTACGCCCAGCGCCTGGTGCTGCGGCCACAGGAAATCAGCAATCACCCGGAAATTGTGCGCCGCCTGGGCATTATTGCCATCAATACCGCGCTGGAATTTGATATCTATGGGAATGTGAACTCCACGCATGTGGGTGGCACTCACATGATGAACGGCATAGGTGGCTCCGGCGACTTTGCCCGCAACGCGCATTTATCCATTTTTGTGACCAAGTCCGTTGCCAAGGGTGGCAGCATTTCGAGCGTCGTTCCCATGGTGACGCACGTCGACCATACCGAGCATGATGTCGACATCGTGGCGACCGAATGGGGCTTGGCAGACTTGCGTGGTCTGGCGCCGCGAGAGCGCGCTGCCCTGATCATCGAGCGCTGTGTCCACCCCGACTACCGCGATACGTTGCGCAGCTATCATGCCAGAGCCTGCCAGGCGGGCGGCCATACACCTCATCTATTGGCAGAAGCGTTTGCCTGGCACGAGCGCTATGCGGCGAGCGGATCCATGCTGGAACCTGTGGCCGAGCCGGCCTAGTGCCTGTCAAGGGGCCAGGTATCATTTTTGCAGGCCCGCGTATGCGGGCCGTTTTCGTTATGGCCCCAGGAGATAAGCAATGGGGCGTGTGGCGCGTATTTCTTTCTGGACGTTGACCGGGCTGTTGGGCCTGACACTGCTGCTGCTTATCATCGTGGCCATTTTCGACTGGAACCGTTTACGACCCTGGGTGGAAGCAAGGGCTACCGAGGCGGTGCAGAGACCGGTGTCGATCGAGGGCGATCTGGATGTGGATTGGCAGTGGCGCAACGGCGTGCTGCCCTGGCCCCACATTACCGTGCGCAATATTGTCGCCGGCCATCCTGAAGGCTATGCCGGTACACAAGGCGATGAGATGGCGCGCATTGATTATCTGGCGCTGGATATCAACCCTCTTCCGCTGTTTAGCCGTCATGTGGAAATCCCCCGACTGGAAATCGGCGACAGCCGGCTGGCCTTGCAAAGAAACGCACAAGGCGAAAACAACTGGGTCTACGAGCGCAAGGAGGCCCGCGAAGATGACGGGCCCGGCTGGACGGTGGACCTGCAGAGCATCGCCTTAAGGCATGTCGAAGTCCAGGTGATTGATGAGGTACGCAAGCTCGACATGCTCACGCGTTTCAATAGCCTGGATACCGACGCACAAGATGGTTATGGCATGGATTGGGAATCCTCGGGGACTTTCAATGACGCAGAGGTCACAGGCACGGGTAAGGTGGGCGGGCTGCTGTCGCTGCGGGAAGGTGGCAAGCCGTTTCCGTTACAGGGCGAGATCAGCTTCGGGGAAACCCGTGTCGCTATCGAAGGGTCAATGACAGCCCCCCAGGGCCTGGCATCGCTGGACGTTGGCTTGAAGCTGGCCGGCTCCAGTCTGTCTGACCTGAATGCGCTGTTTGGTCTGGCGCTGCCGACCACGCCCCCTTACAGCACTGATGGCCGCCTGCTGGCCATGCTGGATACCGAAGAAGACACCTGGCGTTACGAAGACTTTACAGGGGTGGTGGGTGAAAGCGATCTGCGCGGTACGGTTGAGTACCGGTTGCGCGAACCCAGGCCGTTGCTGACCGGCAAACTGGCTTCTGACCTGTTGCGTTTCCGGGATCTGGGGCCGCTGATCGGGGCGGACACCAGCGCTGCCGGCAAGGGCGAAAAAGGCGATAAAACAGATGCGGACGATGAAGGTCGCAGTCAACCGGCAGGCAAGGCGCTGCCGGTTGCTCGCATCGGTAGCGAGACATGGGATCTGATGGACGCAGATGTCCATTTCGAAGGCAAACGTATCGTCCGCGATGCAAATCTTCCTCTGGACGACATCAAGGCGCACGTACTGCTAAAGGATAGCGTGCTGTCCTTCGAACCGCTGAATTTCGGTGTGGCGGGGGGGACCCTGTCCAATACCATCAGGGTGGACGGCACGGGTGACGTACTGCAGGCTGACATGGCCATGGCCGCCCGTGGCCTGCAACTGAAGCAGTTGTTTCCGGGGGCGGAGTCCATGAACGCGAGTTTCGGACAATTGCACGGAGACGCCCAATTACGCGGCAGCGGCGATTCCATTGCCAGCCTGCTGGGGTCTTCGGCTGGCGAGCTCAGCCTGGCGCTTACCCGCGGCACGATCAGCCGCTTTCTGATGGAAGCCGCCGGGCTGAATGTGGCCAATGTCATCTTCGTCAAGCTGTTTGGCGATGAGCAGGTCATGCTGGAATGTCTGGTGGCCGATTTCTCAGTGAAGGACGGGCTCATGCAGACCCGTGCCTTCGTCCTGGAAACCGAAGACGCCATCGTCACCATGGAAGGCAGCATCAGTCTGAAGAACGAAACATTGGATCTCGATATCCATCCCGAGAACAAGACCTTGCGCATCTTTACGCTGCGATCTCCGCTTTATGCCAAGGGGACATTCAAGAATCCGGACGTGGGTGTGCAGGTGGCGCCCGTGGCTGCGCGAGCGGGCGCCGCAGTTGTGCTGGGCGTGGTGGCAACCCCTTTGGCAGCCCTGTTGCCGCTGCTCAATGTGGGGACGGGTGATGAAGGGTGCTCGGCACTGGGTGGCGGCGAAACGGATAAAGGCAAGGCCGAAGCCGGGGATCAGCGTTCAAAAGAAGCACCCGCCAAAACAAGCCCGTCGACCGTTCATGAGGATCCCATTCCTTACTGAGTACCGGGCCGATGCTTCAGGGTTGTTCGTCGTCGACCTCGTTCTGGCGGGTGGCCCCTCGCGTGGCGTTTACGGTCGCAGGGGGGTCTGCGGAGTCGTCATCCGTGTCGATGTGCCGCTCAAAGCGCGCCATCACAACCAGAATGAACAGGGCGGCCAGGGTGCCGATGATGGCCGTCATTTCGCGACCCATGCCGGCGGCAATGCCCACCGCCGCCGCCACCCAGATGCTGGACGCCGTTGTCAGCCCCTTGACGTCGGCTTGTGCGCTCTGTTTGATGATGGCGCCTGCACCCAAAAAACCCATCCCGGTAATGATGCCTTGCAACACCCGGCTGGCGTCGGCGATCTCCATGCCGCTGCGCAGCGGCACAAGAATGAACATGGCCGCGCCCAGCGACACCATGGTATGGGTGCGCAGGCCGGCCGCCTTGCCCCGACGTTCACGATCAAAGCCGATCAGCGCGCCCAGCAGAGCAGCCATGCCCAGACGCAGACAGATGACGGTGGCCTCGGCCAGGTCGGGGACATCCGAAAATTCCTGCACGATGGTCGGCCAGATGTTGGACATGCACAAACTCCTGAAAGAGGCAGGCCGGTGGCCGGGTTAGAATATCGGACCTTATTGCATCCTTCATATATATACGACCATGCGCCTGCTGATTGCTCTTCTGTTGCCGTGGCTTACTTTTTTTACGATTGGAAGGCCGGTGGCAGGCATCATCTGCCTGATTCTGCAGATAACCCTGGTTGGCTGGCTGCCCGCAGCACTCTGGGCGGTCTACGCGTTGGGGCAGTACAAAACCGACAAGAAGATCGAAAAGGCTCTGCATCACAAATAGCATGAAGTCCCTTGCGCTTCCGCCCCGTTTAGCACTTGAAGGCATCAGCAAGCAGTACCCTTCGGTGGTTGCCAATGACGACGTCAACCTCACCGTCATGCCGGGCGAAATTCACGCAATACTGGGTGAAAATGGGGCCGGCAAATCCACCCTGATGAAGATCATCTACGGGGTGACACGCCCCGATTCCGGCACCCTGGTCTGGAACGGCAAAGAAGCCCACATAGCAAACCCGGCCGCCGCCCGCCAATTGGGCATCGGCATGGTGTTCCAGCACTTTTCGCTGTTTGACACGCTGACCGTCGCTGAAAATATTTCTCTGGGGCTGCCGGGCCGCCATCGCATGGCCGATCTTGAACGGCGCATTGAAGAAAAAGCCACCCAATACGGCCTGCACCTTGAGCCGCAGCGCCACGTTCACACACTGTCTGTTGGAGAATGCCAGCGCGTCGAAATCGTGCGCGCCTTGTTGGGCGACCCACAGTTGCTCATCCTTGATGAGCCCACTTCGGTGCTGACGCCGCAGGCCGTCCAAGCCCTTTTCGTGACGCTTCGACAACTCGCTGCCGAAGGCTGCAGCATTCTTTACATCAGCCACAAGCTGGACGAAATCCGCGAGCTTTGCCATCGCTGCACCGTCATGCGC
>JBAYOJ010000228.1:0-4882 GCA_041678385.1 Burkholderiaceae bacterium
CCTTACGGTTTTTAGCCGTATCCAGCGAAGATGGTAACCTCGTGTACCTTCTGACAAAGTTGGAAATAGACAGGCATTCTTCATCCAATTCCGTTCTTGTCAGTCGGCCACCATTTATAGAATGCCCTCATGCGCATACCCAATAGAATGGCGGCGGTAATTACGGCCGCCACCCTGCTGATATCTACCCCGCCAGCCTTTGCTGACGTCCCAGTCGCGCTGCAGGACCCGGCCATCGTTGCAACCGAGGTAGAAGCCTTTTTGCTCACACAAGCGCAAAGCTTGCCAGGCATCCCCACTGTCACCGTAACGCCGCCGCGCATTGGTCGCCAGTCTGCGTGTGAACACCTGGATACCTTTCTGACCAACCCTCAATTAAGGTCGCGCATGAGTGTGGGCGTACGCTGCCTGACACCTCAGCCATGGACACTGTACGTGCAGGCAGCCGTAGGAATTCAGGGGCATTACTATGTAGCCAGCCGCAGTATCAACGTAGGCGAACCCTTGTCACTGGAAGATTTGACGGCTCGGGAGGGCGACCTGTTGCGCCTGGCCAATGGGGTGGTAACAGACCCAGCCCTCGCAATTGGCTACATTGCGCAACAGCGGATCGCAGCCGGCAGCACCGTGCGGTCCAGCGCCTTGCGCGACCCCGATTCCGTTGTACGTGGCCAAGCAGTCAGAACTGAAGCGCGCGGCGTCGGCTTTGTTGCCACCGGCGAAGGGGTGGCCCTGGAAAGCGGCGCACCAGGCAGCATGATCCAGGTGCGCACCAGTTCCGGGCAAGTTGTGACCGGTACGGTGGTGAACAACACAACCATACGGGTCTTGATGTAAGGCTAAACCAATTGTAAAAACCCTAAAGGCAGCATACTTCCTGCCGTTATTGATGTTATATCGAGCAGTAACATAGCAGCACGCACCGGAGACCGCCTTGAAAATCACTTCCAACACCCTCAAAAGCCAGCTTGCGGGCAGTATTGCCGCGACTCGTGGCAACCGCGCATCCAGCGGCGAAGCAGCGGTGGCCGGTAGCGGTGACAAGGCGGCCTCGGTCGACCTTAGCGCTGCCGCACGTCATCTCTCGGCCATGCAGAACGGGGCGAACGATATTGACATGGCCAAGGTCCAGGAATTGCGCGACGCCATTGCATCCGGTAAGCTCAAAATCGACACCAGCCGCATTGCCGACAGCCTGATCACCAGCGCACGCGAACTACTCAAATAAGCATAGCTTGCACCTGGCGTACCTTTATTCGCTCAGCCATCCTTTCAGCCTGTCCACTCTTCGATAATGACCCCCGTTGCCGCATTACAAGCCTGCCTGGAAAAAGAAATTCGCCTGACAGGTGAGTTTCTTGCGATTCTGCAAGATGAAGCCGGTGTATTGGCAGACGGTGCAACGGAAGCCTCGTTAGCTGATACCACGACGCGCAAGAATGCAGCAGCCGACACCCTGGTTCAGGCTGCCCGCGAACGCAATGCCTCGCTCGACGCATTGGGCTGCGAGCACGATGCACCCGGCCTGCAGTCAGCCGCGCAATCCCACCCTGTACTGTCCGGCCTTCGCCAGCGCCTGCTCGACATCACCGCTGAAGCGCGCGCACTGAACGAGGCCAACGGTCGCATCATTGAAGTTTTTCTAGACCACAACCAGCGCACGCTCGATACTTTACGCCGTCTGACAGGCGTGGGCGACATCTACGACGCCAGTGGGCGCACCCGTGCCGGCAACAAGGGTTCGGGCCGCAACATCAAAGCATAAACGAAGAAGATAGGTTCTGATCGGCGGCCTGAGCTGGGTATCCATGGCCGAGTACTGCCCGCCTTTCGACCACTGAACTTCATTGCATCGCGGCGGTGGACCGTGCGCTGGGGCTCGAACTTGCGGGTGAAATACTAGTCAAGCTCCCATCATTTCCTTGAGCGTAAACAGTTTGAGCGCGGCCTGAGTGGCAGTCGTGGACGAAAGATCTTTCCTGCCCAGCATGAGGGCGGCGACCTGGCGACTGCGGGTGGCCAGTGGGCTCTGGCGCAGTTGCCAGGCGGCCAGGCCTGTCTGCGCCGACAGCAAGGCCTTGTGCTGCATGGCATCCTGGCCGTCATGGGTTGACAACAGTGCCCAGGCGGCCGCAGCGTGCCGCAGGGCTTCACGAGCTTCTGTTTTTACGATCAGCCAGGAAGCCAGCTTGTCAGTAGGCAGATCGAGATCGGGATGCAGGCCGAGGACACTCTTCACCACCTTGCCTGTGCTTCTATCCACAAGGCGCGCGGACACCATTTGCAGAGCCAGGGGCCGTTGGCCACGGGTGGCGATGGTAACAGGCGTAGCGGCGACCCACAGGGTGCGATCGGCTGCGGGAGCGCCGGCGACTTCGGCCAGCGCAAAGAGATAGCCAGGGTCAGCCGCCGGGTGATGCGGCAGGGTTTTGGCCAGCGCCTGGGCGGTGGTCGGGCCGTCTTCCATATGGATGCGCATGATGGCGGGCACCTGGGCCAGCCAATGCAGATCGGTAGCGGCCAGTTCACGAAGCAATACAGGGCTGGCTCCATCAAACAAATGAGCTATGGGAAGTTCGGCGGCTTGCTGTCGCAGCCAGGCCACCTGATGCATCAAGGCGTGACGCAATGCCGGCGCCTGCGGCCGGCTATCGCCACATGAAGAAAGCCAGCCGCCCTGTAAAGCCAGCTGCTGCATGGGCGATGAAAGCGGCGTGCCGTGTTCGTTCAGAATCAAGGTGGCTCGTAATACCGCAGGGGATTCCCCAGCGTTACGCAGCCCCAGCTGGTCATGTACAGCCAGCAGATGCTTTTGCCCGGAATCACCCCATTCGTTCTGAACAATGCGCAGCATGTGCCGCAGCCAGGTTTCCAGGGCCGTGTGATTGGAATCGGCCGCGGTATGGCTGCGCCACAGGTCGTAGGCTTCAGAAGAGCAGGTCAGCTCGTCGATGAACTCGCAGCCATCACGAAGGTCGTCAGCTGTCAGACTGACTGCCCCCCCTGCAGCCATAGACAGCAGCCGGGGGAGCATGCGCATCTGCTGCTCGTGGGAATCCGCCATTGGTGATTCAGAGGTTTCCGGTTGACGCGACACCGCCATGAGCGCAGCAAAATCGGCTTCTGTCGGCGCATAGAGCGCGCGCGCGGTAGCCGTATGGGTAAGCGCTTGACCCACCAGTTCGGAGGCTTGCATGAAGACGAGATGTTCAGGCACCTTCTGTCCGATCGACACATAATGGATGGGCAGCCGATAGCGTAAGGTGGTGTCCAGGGCTGCGCCTAGGCGAGTGGCTTCGTCTACCTTGGTGATGATGCAACCACGCAGGGGTGTGCCGCCGTCTGCCGCATAGCTGCGTGCGACTTCATCCAGGGTTTCACCATGGCTGGCCGCATTCAGCACCAACAAACGTGTGACTTCGCGCCCTGCTGCCGCCAACAGCGCTGCCTGTTCACCGATATAACGGTCGCGCTGACTGATGCCGACATTGTCTATGAGCACGACCTGGTCGGGCCGGATGCTCTGCACCACCTTCTGCAGTTCGTCAGCGGTGCGCACGACATGCACGGGCGCGCGCAGCATCTGCCCATAGATCTTGAGCTGTTCATGCGCACCAATACGATAGGTATCTGTGGTGATGAGCACGAGTTTGTCCGGACCGTAGCGCCGCACACACCGGGCAGCCAGTTTGGCAATGGTGGTAGTCTTGCCAACCCCGGTAGGCCCGACGAGCGCCAGCACCAGCCCCGGTTTCCACAGAGCTTCTTCATTGGCAGGCACTGGCAAATGGCTGATCAGTTCGTCGCGAGCCCATTGAAAGGCAGCGCGCGCGGAAAGCCGTTCTGGAAGCCGCTTGAGCATGGCCCGGGATAAAGCTGTACTGAAGCCGAACTCGAGCAAGCTCTGAAATAGCACGGCCGCTTGCGGAGCACGGCGCAACTGATTGCCCCACATCAGTTCATCAATGCGGGTTTCCAGGGCACCTCGCATCGCCCCGATAGCATCCATGAGGCCAGGTTGCGGTTCAGCCTCTTCCTGCGGCATAGCTGCGGGCGGCGGAGAACTCGGAGCAGGCGTTACCAGCGGAGTGGCATCACGCGCAGACGGCCCGTAAGCAGCCTGCGCGGCAGCCGCATACGCACCCATGGGCGACATGGGTGAAGGCATGGCAGGCTGAGCCGCCGTAGGTTGCACCGGCGGTGCATCACCTTCCAGATGGGCAATGGCGGTTGGATCGGCTGCGAGAATCTCCACGCCGCCGTTCACCCGCCGATTGGATACGATGAGTGCGTCAGGCCCCAGTGCCAGACGCACTTGACGCAGGGCCTCGCGGTTTGTGGCCCCGAAGAATCGGCTGATGTTCACGCTGCGTTACCCCCGCCTATGATTGACGCCATCTTCAATAGGCGGTCGTCTGGTATTTCCATGCTGGAAAGGATACCCATTTGCGGAAAATGGTTCTTCAGGAAACGCGCCAGCGTGGGACGCAGCACGGGCGGGACGACCAGCACGGACACTTCACCCTCTGCTTCACGAGCCTGAACGGCAAGATCGACCTCACGCAACAGGTTCTCGGCCAGACCGGGTTCGATGGCACCGCTGGTGGTCAAGGCTTGGGTCAGCACCCGTTCCAGACGAGGCTCCAGGCTCATTACCCGCATTTCGCTATCACCAGGGAACCATTGCTGACAGATTGCCCGCCCAAGCGCGACCCGCGTGAGCGCCAGCAATTCTGCCGGATCCGGCCCTGTCCCGGCGGCATTCTGCGCGGCGAGTCGCGGAGCGTGTTCACTGATGGTTTCGACAATACTGCGCATATCGCGAATGGGGACTTCTTCTTCGAGCAGGCCGCGCAGCAGTTTGTGGAAAGCAGCCAGCGAA
>JBAYOJ010000229.1:0-4849 GCA_041678385.1 Burkholderiaceae bacterium
CGCCTGAACGAAGAGCAGAAGAAGATTCTGCGGCAGTTTGAAACATCATTGCAGCAGGGCGGCGAAAAGCATTCGCCCAACAGCCAATCATGGCGTGATCGGGTGAAAAACTTTTTCTCCTGATCACGCTGCGGCCGAAAGAGCACAAACAAACGCCCCCAACTTGGGGGCGTCTGCTTTCAGGCGTCTTGCTGCTGGTTTACAGGCCGGTGGTGGGATAGCGCGTCATTCCGCCTTCCGGCGCGCTTCTTTCTGCTTGGCATGGTCAGCCGCAATGGCAGTGCTGAACAGGCCCGGCTTGAGCAGTTCGCGCAAGACGCTGTTGACCTGTTCCGGGGTCAGCGCGGCGATCTTTTCGTCCTGTTCTTCTGACCAGGCAAAGCTCCGATCCAGATCAAGGTAGCGCATCCAGACGGATGCCAGTGTGCCGTCGTTGGTGCGACCCAGCTTGCGGAAATTGAGCAGGGAATGGATGCCTTCAGTCACTTCCTCGGGGCTGAAGCCGTGTTCGAGCACCCGCTTCAGTTCCTCGGCAATGATGCGCTCCAGTTTCTGGCTGTTTTCCGGGGCGTGGATGGCATAGAGCGACCAGCTCCCGCTGGGTTCGTAGGACGAGACGCGAGCACTGCTGTATACGGAGTAGGACAGGCCTTCTTCCACTCGCACCCGGGTCCACAGGCGCGAGGTTTCCGAGCCGCCCAGCAGATAGTTGGCCAATATCAGCGCGGGGAAGCGCGGGTCGTCGTCCTGCATATTGAGGGGCAGGGCGGAGAGCAGCACCGCATTGGCCTTGTCCGGCGTGTCAATCTGGAATTTTTCCGGCGGTACCGGACGATAAGGGTCGGACACGCGTGTGTAGGCAGGCGCCTGTTTCCAGCCCTCCAGAGCCTGCTGAAGCGATTTACGTACCGCACCCGCATCAAAGTCGCCCACAGCCGTGAAATCGACCTTGCCGGCCCCGTAGTACTGTTCGTGGAAGGCGACCAGGGCAGCCCGGTCCAGCGCATTGATGTTTGCGCGCCATTCATCGAAAGTCGGGGTGTAGCGCAAGTCGTCGGCAGGCCATGGGTTGTCGTGGCGTGCCAGGGCACGTGAGGCCAGCGGGCCGGGTTGCGACTCGGCATCGGCAATCGCCGTGTTCATCTGCTGGCGGTATTCCGCAAGGGATGTTTCAGGGAAGTTTGCCTCACGCAGCACATGCAGCACGGTTTCGACCAGCGCGGGCAAGTGCTCGCTGACGGTGGACATTGAAATGGCGACGGTGTTGCCGCCACCGTTGACGCTGACCGAGGCCTGCAGGGCATTGTAGCGATCCTGAATTTCCTGGCGGCTCATCTTGCTGGTGCCGTGGTGCAGCAGCTCAGCCACCGCCTCAGAGACGCTGCGCTGGCCTTTCATGCTTTCGGCATCGCCAAAGCGGACCACCATATTCGCTTCCACGCGGCCCCCCCGGGTGGGCTTGGGCAGAAGAGCCAGGCGCAATTCGCCGTTCGGGAGCTCAATGGTTTCGCGCTGGGTGGTGGCATCGATGTTTTCCGGCGAGGCATCGAAGGCATCGACAGTGGCGTTCACCTCACGGCCAGTGTAGCCGGCCAGCATGGCGGCGATGTCGGGCTCGGTGGCTTCCGGCGCCCGGGTCGGAGACTGCGTTGGTATGTAGCGGCCGGACGTGCGGTTGCTGGCGGTGAGCCAGCCCGATGCAACGCGCTGCACGTCTTTCAGGGTGATTTCATCGACACGGTCGCGGCGCAGGAAATACAGCCGCCAGTCGCCTTCAGAAGCGGATTCAGACAAAGCGGAAGCCAGGCTGGCAGGATTGGCATAGCTGCGTTGCCAGCCGGTCAGCCATTTATTTTTGGAGCGTTCCAGGTCGGCTTCCTGTATGGGTTCGTCCGCCACGCTTTCTAGGGTATCTGTCAGTGTTTTCAGGGCTTCGCTCTGATCCATGCCGGGTTCGAGGGCGGCGCCAAAGAAAACATAGCCTGGATGACGCATGGTGCCGCTGAAACCGAATACTTCTGCTGCGAGATTCTCGCGTACCAACTGTCGGTAGAGTCGGCCTGAAGGGGTGTCGGACAGGATGTCGACACCGAGTTCCAGGGCGGTAAAGTCGGGGTCGGCGGTGGCTGGAGCACGATAGAGTGCGGCGATCAGCGGGGTGCCGCCCTGGCGTCGCAGCGTGATTGCGCGTTCGCCATCCTGTGTGGGTTCCACCGTGTATTCGGGCGGAAGTTCGCGCTCGGGGCGGGGAATAGGGGAAAAGGCGTCTGCGATGACCGCGAGTGTTTCTGCGACGTCGAATTTCCCGGCAACGATAAGCACGGCATTGTCGGGCTGATACCACTGCTTGTAGAAGGCGCGTAACTGGCTGATGTCGACGTTTTCAACATCAGAGCGCGCGCCAATCACGCTTTTCCCATAGTTGTGCCAGCGGAATGAAGTGGATTGCATTTGCTGCAACAACACCTGGAAGGGGCTGTTCTCGCCGCGCTCCATTTCGTTACGGACCACGGGCATTTCAGCCTGCAGGTCATCGCCATCGATCAGCGCGTTCACCATCACGTCGGCCTGCCAGCGCAGGTACCATTCCAGGGTTTCTGCATCCGTGGCGAAGGTGGCGTAGTAGTTGGTGCGGTCGGGATTGGTCGTGCCATTGGCGGCCAGGCCACGACGCGAAAATTCGGCCAAGGCATTGCGCAGGCTGGGTGTGCCACGGAACAGCATGTGTTCGAGCAGATGCGCCATGCCTGTCTGACCGTAGTTCTCGTGGCGCGACCCTACCAGATAGGTCATGTTGACGGTGGTATTGGCTTTTGATGGGTCGGGTGCCAGAACGATACGCAAGCCGTTCGCCAGCCGGTATTCGGTTACGCCTTCGACGCTGGGGCCTTGCTCGATTCCCGCCGGCAGCGCAGCTGCAGTAGGGCTCTGGGCCTGCGCAGCCATTGCGCCTGCGGTGGGGGCTGGCGCGACAGCGGCGGTACTGTGTGCCGATATGGGCACGGCTGCCACGGCGGCCGCGAACGCGAGGCAAGAAAACAACCGCATGGCCAGGCTTTGCGGCATCCGCGTAACAGTCTCTATATGCTTTGTCATGTTTTCCTTCTGATTTGGAAATTCGCCGGTGCATGCCCGGGATGAGTTCGACAATTACTTTGACAGTGTCCGCATGGCGCGTTCCAGACCGTCGACAGTAATGGGGAACATCCGGTCATGCATGATGTCGCGCAGAATGGCGATGGACTGTCGATACTGCCAATAAGCCTGCGGCTCTGGGTTGAGCCATACGGCCTTGGGCCAGGTCTGGAGCAGGCGCTGCATCCAGGCCGCGCCAGTTTCCTTGTTGTAGTGTTCCACCGAACCCCCCGGCTGCAGGATTTCGTATGGGCTCATGGTTGCATCGCCCACCACGATCAGGCGCCAGTCTTCGTTGTAGCGCCGCAGCACATCCCAGGTTTCGAAACGTTCGGCATGTCGCCGCGCATTGCTGCGCCAGAGGTTCTCGTAGGGGCAGTTGTGAAAATAAAAGACCTCAAGGTTGCGGAACTCGCTGCGTGCAGCCGAAAACAATTCTTCGACCCGCGCAATGTGGTCATCCATGCTGCCGCCCACATCCAACAGCATGATGACTTTGACCGCGTTATGGCGTTCCGGAACCATGCGGATGTCAAGCAGACCCGCATTGCGCGCCGTGCTCGCGATGGTGTCGTCCAGATCGAGCTCGGATTCCGCCCCTTCTCGGGCGAAGCGGCGCAGGCGGCGCAGGGCAACCTTGAAGTTGCGGGTGCCCAGTTCCTGCTGGTCATCGTAATCGCGATATTCGCGTTTTTCCCAGACCTTGACTGCAGTACGGTTGCCGGCGGAAGGGCCGCCGACGCGTATGCCTTCAGGGTGATAGCCGCCATGCCCAAAGGGCGAACTGCCCCCCGTACCTATCCACTTGTTGCCGCCGGCATGCCGCCCTTTCTGCTCTTCGAGGCGTTCGCGGAACATCTCCATAAGCTTGTCCCAGCCGTGCTTTTCGAGTGCAGCCTTTTCTTCAGGAGTGAGTTTTTTCTGGAATTCCTTGACCAGCCATTCCAGCGGGATTTCCTTGTCTTGCGGATACATGGCGGCGACCTTCCCGTAGAAGGCTGCGAAAGCGCGGTCGTATCGGTCGAACAGGGTTTCGTCCTTTACCAGCGTCATTCGGGCCACATGGTAGAAGTCATCCACGGATGGCTGCATGACGTCGGTGCGCAGGGTTTCCAGCAGCGTGAGGTATTCCTGTACGGATACCGGCAGGCCGCTTTTGCGGAGATGATAAAAGAAGTCAAGCAGCATAAGGCGGCCCGATCAGTTGCGCCGTGTAGCACGGGCCATTGCACCGAGCCGTTCGAGCAGGGTGAGGTCCTGCTCGTTCTTGAGCAGGGCACCGGCCAGGCTGGGCAGGTCGCCTTCGGTGCCGCCGATCTGGTCGGCAGGCACTGATTCGCTTACCAGCAACTGCAGCCAGTCAAGGAACTCGGATGTAGAAGGTTTCTTCTTCAGCCCGGGTACGTCGCGCAGGGCAAAGAAGGTATCCAGCGCGGCGCGCAGCACGTCTTCGCGGATGCCAGGGAAGTGGACATCGACGATGGCCTGCATGGTGTCGCGATCCGGGAAGGCGATGTAGTGGAAAAAGCAACGCCGCAGGAACGCATCCGGCAGATCTTTTTCGTTGTTGGACGTGATGATGATGAGCGGCCGATGGCGGGCCTGGATGGTCTGGCGCGTTTCGTACACGTGGAATTCCATGCGGTCGAGCTCGCGCAGCAGATCGTTGGGAAACTCAATGTCGGCCTTGTCGATTTCATCGATCAGCACCACG
>JBAYOJ010000230.1:0-4803 GCA_041678385.1 Burkholderiaceae bacterium
CGGCCCCGCCTGCGCGCTGACGGTCTCTTATTGACCGGTCCCCCGCTATTCAAGCGCCTTAGCCGCCTCCGCCTTAGCCCCATGTCCGCGCCCTACCGCCTTTGGCCGCAGCGGGCGCGTGGCCGCGCTTGATATCGCCATTAAGCCTCCATTTCCCTTTCCAAATAATTGTATATAGACAATTTAATAACGTATTTGACAATCAACAGGTCGCTCTTCTACATTGATTCCAACGAGAAACGGATGAGCAAACATCATGAAGAAACTGACCGACTTCACCTCTTACGCCGATGCGCAGGCTCAATGGCACCCCGATAGGCTCTGGGATCTGTTCGACGGCTCATCCAGCAGCTTCAACATTGCCCATGAATGCATAGACCGCCATGCGACCGACGCCGATCGCACGGCCATCATCGTGATCCATGCCGACGGCACGGAAGAACAGCTGGGGTACCGCGAGATTTCCCAGGACTCTTCCCGCTTTGCCAATTTCCTGGTGGCGCAAGGCATACAGGCCGGTGACCGGGTCGCGGTCATGCTGGAACCTTCGCGAGCTTTCTACACAGCGCTTTTCGGCATCATCAAGACCGGCGCCATCGCCGTCCCGCTGTTCACCCTCTTTGGGCCTGATGGCATCCGGCTTAGGGTCGGCGACTGCACGCCGCGCGTCATTCTCACGCATGCCGACAAGGCCGCACTGACACAAGACATCGCAGGCCTGCAGACAGTGGTGGTCGATGCTGCTTTCATGGCAGCGTTGTCGCAGTACAGCGATGATTTCACGCCGCGCACAACCGCCAACGATCTGGCCATCTATCAATACACCTCCGGCACCACGCGTGAACTGCCCGATGCCATCCGCCACACCCACAAAGCCCTGGTGACCCTGATGGTCGCGGCGCTCTACGGCACAGGCCTGCGCCCGGGCGACCGCTACTTCTGCCCTTCCTCCCCTGCGTGGGGGCACGGGCTGTGGCACGGCACGCTGGCACCGCTCGCGCTGGGCCTGACCATAGGCGCTTTCTCCGGGAAGTTCAGTGCAGCCCGTCTGGTCGAAGCGCTGAACCAGCACAGTTTTACGAATATGTCGGCCGCCGCCACCCACTACCGCATGATCCGCAACTGCCCCGAAGCCACGCAACACAGCTATTGCATAGACAAGCTGTCCTTCACGGGCGAACCCATGGACAGCGCCACCGAAGACTTCATTCAGGAACTCTTCTCGACAGCAGCCTGCAGCATGTACGGGACGACCGAGATCGGCGTCATCCTGGTGTCCTACCCCGGTGCAGAAGATTTTCCCGTCAAGCCCGGCTCATTGGGCAAACCTATCCCGGGGGGCATCGTCGAAGTCCAGGATGCCGACGGCAGACCCTGCCCGCCCGACGTGGTCGGCGAAATGAAGGTCTTGCGGCGCGGCGAATGGGTGGCCACCAAAGATCTGGGCCGTGTCGACGAAGACGGCTACTTTCACCACGCTGGCCGCGCTGACGACGTCATCATCTCTGCGGGCTGGACCATGAGCGCAGTGGAGATCGAAGACGCCATGCTCAAGCATCCCGACGTCCTGGAAGCTGCCGCCATCGGCGTCCCCGATGCCTTGCGGGGCCAGGTCGTCAAGGCCTTCGTCGTCGCCAAGCGCCCGGGCGACGACACACTCAAGCAGGAAATCCAGGATGCCGTGCGCTTCCGCCTCAGCCAGCACGAGTACCCACGTCATTTGGACTTCGTCACCGAGTTGCCCAAGACCCCTGCCGGAAAAATCCACCGCAAGAAGCTGCGCGAGCAGGAGTTGCGGCTCATGAACCCCGCAACCACAAACTGAACGATACGCCCGGGCGCAAAACCGCCCACACGCCAGCCCCTTTTCAGAAACATCAAAACAAACCGCTACAAGGACACATGACATGAACATGCCCGCTGAAGCCCGATCCTTCCCCCGTATCACCGACAATGACCTTGACGCATTGAGCCGCCGCGTTGGGCTCAAGATAGAAAACACCGTCGAGCCCTGGTGCTATGAAGCCACGCGTGACAACATCCGCCATTACGCGCACGGCATCGGTGATGACAACCCCCTCTGGTGCGACCCGGAATACGCTGCCGGCACTCAGCATGGCGGCATCATCGCCCTGCCCAGCTTCCTGTTTGCCACCAGCCGCATCGTGTCGGGTTATGTGGGCGGCCTGCCCGGCGTGCACGCCATGTGGTCCGGCGCCGACTGGACCTGGCACAAGACCGTACGCCGCAACGACGTCATTGCAACGGAAGCCTATCTGAAAGAGCTCATCCCGCATGAAACCCGTTTCGCCGGCCGCGCCATTCAACAGATCTATCACGTTGATTTCTTCAACCAGGAAGGCGACAAGGTTGCCGAAGCCGACAGCTGGTGCTTCCGCACGGAACGCGACCATGCGCGCGAAAAAGGCACCAAGTACGCTGAAGCGCGCAGCCGGGGCCCGCGCCGCTATACCGATGAAGAACTACGTGCGGCTTACGACCTTTATGCGCGCGAAGAAATCCGCGGTGCCACCCCCCGCTACTGGGAGGATGTGAAGGAAGGCGAAGAGCTGCCCGTCATGTTCAAGGGGCCCATGACAGTCACCGGCTTCATCGCCTACGCACAGGGTTGGGGCGGCCTGTATATCCGCGCCAACAAGCTGGCGTGGCAACTCATCGACGCCCATCCCGGTGTCGGCATCAAGAACCGTTACGGCATTCCCGACGTGCCCGAACGCGTGCACTGGGAAGAAGAGTTCGCGCTGGAAGTGGGCGCTCCGGGCGCATACGACTACGGCCCTGAGCGCAATTCCTGGCTCACCCATCATCTCACCAACTGGATGGGCGATGACGGCTTCCTGCGCAAGTCACACTGCAAAGTGCGCCGGCACAACCCGGAAGGCGACATGCTGTTCATCAAAGGCAAGGTCGTCCGCAAGTACGTAGAGGATGGCCGCCATTTGGTGGAAATCGAACAGGAAGGCCGTAACCAGGACGATGAGCTTTCCGTCGTTGGCACCGGCGTCGTCGAATTGCCCAGCCGCGCCTGATTCCCGCGGGAACCTGGCAAGCCGCTTTGATCCACCAGGCGTACGGCAGTCTGCAATGGCCGCCATTCGCCCGGCTTCATCACCGCCACGGAGAAGCACTGACATGACCACAAGCTCACGCACCGGGCCCGATACCGTATGGCGCGAGGCCACCGACGGCACCGGTGCGTTACAAGGCGTGCGTATTGTTGATCTCAGCCGGGTGCTGGCCGGCCCCCTTTGCACCCAGATGCTGGCTGACCATGGCGCCGACGTCATCAAGATAGAACCTCCCTTCGGGGATGAAACCCGGCAACTGGGCCCCCCGTTTGATGACAGCGGCACGGCTTCCTACTATTCCGCCGTCAACCGTGGCAAGCGAGCCTTTTCGCTTGACCTGACCGCCCCTGAAGAACGCCGGATCCTGCTCGGCCTGCTGGAAGGAGCCGATGTCCTGATAGAAAACTTCCTGCCTGGCACCATGGAAAAATGGCAGCTCGGCTATGAAAGCGTGCTGGCACCGCGCTTCCCAAAGCTGATCCATTGCAGCATCAGCGGCTTCGGGGATACCGGCCCGCTGGGTGGAAGCCCGGGCTATGACGCGGTGCTGCAGGCCATGTGCGGGCTGATGAGCGTCAATGGTTCGCCGCAATCCGGCCCCACCCGCATCGGTATTCCCATCGTCGACCACCTGACCGGCTATGCGGCAATGAACGGCATAGTCATGGCGCTGTACCATCGCGAACGCACAGGCCGGGCGCAACGCGTCGAAGCCACTTTGTTCGACACGGCACTAAGCCTGCTCGTCCCGCATGCTTCAAACTGGATGCATTCCGGCAAGACGCCCCAGCTATTGGGCAGCGCCCACCCCAATATCGCACCTTACGACAGTTTCAGTGCCAGCGATGGCGCCGTCTTCCTGGGGATACTGAACGATTCCCAGTTCAGGCGATTCTGTCGATGCATTGATCACCCCACGCTGGCCGACGACCCGCGTTTCGCTTCCAACGCAGTAAGGCTGGCCAACCGCGACGCCTTGCGTGCCGAGATCGAAACCGCCTTCGCCAAATGGGACAAGGCCAGCCTCTGCCAGAAGCTCATGAGTGCAGGCATCCCCGCCGGCCCGGTCAACACCGTGCCCGAAGCACTCACCGCAGCCCATGCCAAGCACCGAGGCATGTTCATAGACGAACCCGGCTACCGCGGGTTGGGCGTGCCCATCCGCATGCATGGCAGCCCGGGCCGGGTCGGTGACCGGCCGCCGGCCTTCGACGAACACGCATTTTTGAAAGAAAAATTGCAGTCCCGAACGCCCAGGCCGGACATGGCCTGAACGTCGCTTGAAGCATCGATTCAACACATACACCAAAGGAGACAGACCGATGCGTACCCACTTGAAAACCCTCGCCCTTGCGACCGCAGCGCTGCTTATGTCCGGCGCCGCAGCAGCGTCGTCCTACCCCGACAAATCCGTGCGTATCATCGTTCCCTATCAGGCGGGGCAAGGCACGGACATCGCCACACGTTATTTCGCCGATCATCTCACCAAAGCCCTGGGCCAGACTTTCTATATTGAGAACATCGGCGGTGCCGGCGGCGTCATTGGCACCCAGGCCGCCGCCCGTGCCGCTGCCGACGGCTATACCCTGGCCATGGGCACCAATGCGACACACGTGCTCAATGAATACATGTATTCGACCATGGGTTTTGACCCCGAAAAGGATTTCGAGCCTGTCATCCTTGCCGGCACCCTGCCGATGACCATCGTCACCAA
>JBAYOJ010000231.1:0-4786 GCA_041678385.1 Burkholderiaceae bacterium
CAGACCCACCGCCTTGGAGTTCGCGGCATTCTTCTTGACATAGGCCATCAGCGCAGCAACCTGCTCGCGGTCCACCATGGAGACGCGAAACATATAGTTGTCAGCGCCGGGGCTCATAGGCTTGGTGATATCAGTACCCGAACCCACGTTGCCGATCACTGGTATTTTTTTCTGGTTGGCGATGTGCTTCCACGCCATCGCATTGCCGGAGTTGGTGGGACCAAACACGGCAACGACCTTCTCGCTGTCGATCAGCTCGCTCATGTTCTGAATCGACTTCGGGGGAGCAGAAGCATCATCACGGGTTACGAGCACGATCTTCTTGCCCAACAGGCCACCGCTGGCATTGATGTCGGCAATCGCGGCCTCCATGCCCAGCACGGCCGCCTGGCCGCTCTGCGCCGAAGGGGAAGCGGACAGGTCGCCGTTGTAGCCTACCTTGACCTCTTGGGCTACTGCAGCCCCCGCAGCAACCAGGCCAGCGGTCAGCACGGCACGCCTGAAGAAGGATGGAATGCTCATCGTTGTCTCCTATAGCTATGTTTTGAACTCAGAGAGTTCAGGGTTGAAAAGCAGAAATGAAAAGTTGCTGTCAGGCCAGGAATCCGCCATCGACTGGCAAGGTCACGCCAGTGACATACGTTGCCATCGCTGACGCTAGGAAAACCACAGGTCCGACAAGCTCTTCTGGTTTTCCGACGCGCCCCATGGGCGTTCGCACCATGAATTTTTCAAGGCGCTCCGGGGCCTCCCGGGTATAGGACGTCATGGCTGTTTCTATGACGCCGGGCGCAATCGCGTTGACACGGATGCCATCCCTTGCAAGCTCAACAGCCAATGCCTGTGTCAGCATCTTGACCGCCCCCTTGGAGGGGGAATAGCCGACAACATTGGGAATACCCGTCGTCGATGCAATAGACCCGACGTTGATGATTACCCCCCTGGTTTCCCGCAGCGCCCCCAGCCAAGACTGCGTTGGGAGGAAGGTTCCCATGACGTTCACATCAAGCGTACGCTGCAGATTTGCAGCAGCATTCGGACTATCCATTCCCTCCCGGATGATGATCCCAGCGTTGTTGACCAGGATATCGATGCGTCCCACTTCGTTGGCGGTTGTCAGTGCCAGTGCATCACATTCATCACGGGAGGTCACATCCAGCCTGTACGCGTAGGCATCGCCTCCCGCCTTGTGAATTTCCGCAGCCACCGATTTTGCGTTGTCTTCGTTGATGTCTGTAACGATGACCTTGGCACCTGCCTTAGCCAGACCTTTGGCAATCGCCCTGCCGTTGCCCTGTCCGGCACCGGTGACGAGAGCCAAGCGCCCACCGAGAACCGGCGGAGCCATCATGTCGGTGATGTCCATGTTTGTTCCTTGTCTCTGCCTGACCCGGTTCCCGCTCACACGCTCACGGCTTCGCGTACCGGGATACACGTTTGGTCTGCATCCGTCGGCAGGGATGCCTGCCGGGCGAGGAACCGGCCCACGACATAGCCGAAGGTCAGCGCGGGCCCCAAGGTAATGCCGGCACCTGGATAGTTGCCGCCCATGATGCTGGCTGCGTCATTTCCCACGGCATACAGTCCCGGTATGGGCTGCCTTTCCCTGGTCAGGACCTGGCAATTCTCGTTCGTGGCCAAACCCGCGAATGTGCCGATTTCTCCCACCACGACCTTGATCGCATAAAACGGCCCCTGACGGATGGGCGCCATGCAGGGATTTGGCTTGACAAGCGAGTCACCCTGGTAGCGGTTGTAGGCGGTACTGCCCTTGTCAAACCGACTGTCCTTGCCAGTCACCGCATCACGATTGAATTGTTCGACTTCCTGCTGCAAGGCCGCGAAGGGAACGCCGATTTTTTCCGCCAGTTCCTTCAGGCTGCTCCCGCGCCTGAGATAACCGTTGCGCAGATACTTGCCAATGGGCAGCGGGAATGGCGCCACAGCCCCAAGTCCATACTCGCGCAAATGCTTGTGATCACAGATGAGCCAGCACGAAACCTCGCCCAACCCCTTGCAAGCCTTGACAAGGTCCTGAATGAAATCATGGTAGGACAGCGCCTCGTTGGTAAATCGCTGCCCGCGCGCTGTCACCGCTATCACCCCCGGCTTGGCGCGGTCGATGAAGTGTGGCATGACTCCTTGCGATCCATCCTTTCGCTTCGTCACCGAAGTGGGACACCAAGCTGCAGCGTTCGGAATCGTGGGATCAACCCATCCCCCCACAGACTCACCTAGGCGCAGGCCATCGCCCGTGTTCAGCGGCGGCGATGGCGTGAAGTGCTCATGGCCAGTGGGGGCATGCGGGAACAGCTGCTTCCGTCGCTCGATGTCATACGGGAAACCGCCACATGCCAGGACAACCCCCTTGCGCACGCGCACTTGGACCGGGGTACCTTCTCTCACCAAGTTGGCTCCCACGATGACACCGTTTTCGCTGATGAGACTCTTTACCGGCGAATCCAGCCACACGGGGATGTTCAAATCCATGGCTGCCTTGGCCAGCCGACCCGCCAGCGCATTTCCGTTGGTCAGGGTCATGCCACGACCATATCGAATCACGTCAAGCAGATAGCCACCGAAGCGGCGGGTGACGTACCAAAAGGATTCAAACGACTTGAATGCACGCAGGAAATGCCAGAGTTCCTTGCCAGAACCCAGCATCATCCCGAAGACCGTCAGTTCTGGTACAGGGGGAGCCAGTTTCTTTATGCGTTCACCAAGTTCCCGCCCATCAAACGGGCGGGTCACCATGGAGCGCCCTCCCGGCTGGCCACCCGGGGCTTCCGCGTGATAGTCGGGAAAGACTGGAGGCATGTCGAACTGCACGCAAGTCTTCCCAGTGAAGAAATCGATGGCTTTCGGCCCGTTCTCCAGAAAGGCGTCAACGCGGGCCGCATCGAAATGGGTGCCAGCCTCATGTTCAAGGTACCGGCGTGCGGCCCCCGCAGGCTCCGTAATGCCCTGCTCACGGGCCAGCTTCGTGTTTGGAATCCACAGCCAACCTCCGGATCGTGCTGTCGTCCCCCCGAAGAGGGACGACTTTTCCACGACAAGCACCTTGAGCCCTTCGTAGGCTGCAGTGACAGCAGCTGACATCCCGGAAGCTCCGGTGCCCACCACCAGCACGTCGTATTCGGTTTCCTGCTTGCTCATTGACCTTCGCTCCTTTGCATGAAGCACGCACTCGACTGAGTTAGTATTTCACTAATGCATCATTCATATACTAAGGATTTACCCTAAGCAAATTAGATTGATATACTTTAAAAGTTAGGAGAAGCCCATGAACGCTATCGGGACTGAGAACACAGACTCCGGGACTGAAAAGGAAAGACGCGGCATCCAATCGATCGAGGCTGGCGGCCAGCTACTGCTGGCGCTGGGCGCGCACGGTCGCCCGATGCCTCTACGGGAACTAGCGAAGTCAGCGAACATGGCCCCTGGAAAAGCTCACCCTTATCTGGTGAGTTTCAGCAAGCTCGGTCTTGTCACCCAAGAAGCCTCAACCGGCTACTACTGGCTTGGCCCCACCGCCGTACAGCTGGGCCTAGTGACCCTACGAATGTTGAACCCGGTCCGCGAAGCCACTCCCTTTGCTGAGGCACTTGCGCGGGAGTCCGGCCACAGCGTTGCCCTTTCGGTGTGGGGCAACCAGGGGCCGACCATTGTGTTCCTGTTCGACGCGATTTACCCGTTGCATACCAACATCCGGACCGGGACAGTGATGTCGCTGGCAGGCACCGCAACGGGGCGACTCTTTGCAGCTTACTTACCAGCGAAACTCATTGAAGAGTCACTGCTTGAAGACGAAAGACGATTGGGCCCAGATATCGCAAAGCCCATTGACCGGGCAGAGCTGCAGAAAATGCTCAATGAAGTTCGTGAACAAGGAGTATCACGAGCCATTAACAACCCTACCCCAGGCGTTTCCTCCTTCGCTGCACCTGTCTTTGACTATTCCGGGAACATAGTATTGGGTATCACACTAATGGGACGTTCACGCTCTTTTGACACCAGCTGGACAGGATCAGAGGCCCGTGCGGTGAGGTCTGTAAGCGCCGAGGTGTCACGTCGACTTGGACACCTACCACGTCAATAGTGCAGCTCTCTGGGCTGCTGCCGTTTCCGTTGATACCGGTCCAGCTTTTGAGCATGCTCGAACTGTGCGGGACGGAGATAGTCGAGCATCGAATGGCGGCGAGTCAGTTACAGAAACATTCGATGTAATCGAACACATCTGCGCGGTCATGCCCTCGAGCGCGGCATATCTTCTTGGCGGTGCGTTCGGTCTTGTGAGAATTGAAGAAACTCTCCATCGCCCTGACAACCGGAACACCCTCAAGGCTTGTCGTGTACAGGCTGCAACGCCCCTTCTGTTTCATACCCAAAGTTCAATGCGGTGCACTCCGCCACGTAGGACGCACATGCACGGATCCCTTGCCGTAGCGCTGATTGATCACGTCCATGACGACCATCAGCCGTTACTGGTCCCCTATTGTTTCTGGCTCCTGACCTTGTTCCAGGTTCATCTCCTACTGCTTGACACTGGCAGCCTGAAGGTCCAGGGGCTATTCCCGTCTTGATGAACTGATGCCCTGCTCATACATCCGGTGCGGGGCATCCGCTGCTGTCGCTGCTGGCAACCGGCTGTCATCTATTTGCGTGCGTAGCGGCACGTAATGCTTGTTGTGGATAGAGGCCGATAACCCACGGTTCACGCGGCCTTTTTACGCTGTGCCTCGTACCAGCGCTGCTCGTACTGCATCGGGCTGAGGTAGCCCAGCGA
>JBAYOJ010000232.1:0-4769 GCA_041678385.1 Burkholderiaceae bacterium
ATGCTCGGCGCCATCGAATCCTTGCTGTCGGCCGTGGTGGCGGATCGCATGGCGGGGACCCGCCACCATTCGAACCAAGAACTTGTAGGGCAGGGCCTAGCCAATATTGTGGCGCCTTTGTTCGGCGGCATTGCCGCGACCGGGGCAATCGCGCGCACGGCCACCAATATCCGCAATGGTGGCAACAGTCCGCTTTCCGGTGTGGTTCACGCCTTGTGTCTGGTGTTCATTCTGCTGTTTCTTGCGCCACTGGCGGCCAATATCCCGCTGGCGGCGCTGGCTGCCATTCTTTTCATCGTGGCCTGGAACATGAGTGACTTGCGGCATGTCGTCAAGCTGCTGCGCGGCGCGCCCCGTTCCGATGTCGTCATTCTGCTCGTTACTTTCGTGCTGACCGTGTTCATTGACCTGGTCGTGGCGGTAAATATCGGTGTGGTGCTTGCCATGCTGCACTTTCTGCGTCGAATGGCGGGCAGCGTTGTGGTGCGTCATCAGGATGATGGCCAAATTCAGCGCGAGCTGGCTCATGAAGAGCAGGCGCTGCCGCCAGGCGTCATGGTGTATTCGGTGGAAGGGCCTTTCTTTTTTGCCGCGGTCGAAGCTTTTGAACATGCGTTGTCAAGCGCACACAAGAATCTTCGGGCTATCGTCATCCGTCTCAGATACGTTCCCTTTGTTGATGCGACTGGCCTTCAGACCCTGGAAGACCTTGTTGAGCAGTTGCGGGCTAGGGGGGTGGTTGTGATCTTCACTGAAGTCAACGACACGGTGCGTGGTAAGATGCGCCGCATGGGGCTGATGAGCCGTCTGGGCGACGGAAATATCGTGCGTAGTCTCGGTGAAGCCATCGCACGGCTCAATGCCACTTTTCAGCGCGATACCGAAGGCCCTGAAAATCCAGGCTCGCCTGGGGACGCCAAGGCAGTGTTCGGTGACGGCGACAGGCCGGTTCAGAATCCATCCAACGGGACGTCGACCTGACCTTTGGCATATGCCATGAACGGTCTGCTGTCAGGTAGACCGGCTGGCCATCACGCCGGCTTGCTGATCATGCTTTGCGCTTGCGTGCTTTTGGCTGTGTCCCGGTCTTGATTACAGGGTTGCCCACGGTGGGCGCCGCACTGTCGGCGGCTGCCGGCCCATAACTGACATCGTGTTCCGCCAGATAGTTGCGAATAAGCTGGCGCACTACCTGAGAGGGGGTGAGGTCCTGACGGGCGCACAGCCGATCAAATGCTTGCTTTTTTTCCGGATCGACAAGTACGGTGAGTCGGGCGGTCTTGCTTTCCATGGAGATATTGCTCGTGATTGATTGTATTGTAATGGAATGCGGCTTCGATGTGCCTGTTTACAGGGGTGGCAGGCCTTCCAGCACGCGCCTGAGCGCGCCATCGAATGCGGTTTCCAGGCTGTGCTGGCTGGCGAGCAAATTGGCAATCGAAGCCACCCGGTCGGCCCGATAACGGCGGCCGCTGCCGATTGCCGCTTCGAAGCCATTGGCGACGTCGGTGACTGCGTGCGTATCGACGTCAAGCAGCACAAGCGCATGTATCAGGCCGGCGTGGCTGTGTTCTGTGCCGCGCAGCCGGCGCCACATCTGCGCCGTGCCGGCTATCTTGACGACCTTGCCATGCTGATGGGCGGCTAAATTGTAGCGGCCGTCGCAGAAGGAGCCTTCGACGGCTGCCGGGAAGGCGTCAACTTCAAGGGCCTGCAGGGCATCGGCCAGCAGCCCGCAAATCAGTTGGTAACCGTGTTCGGAATGTTGCATGGGCTGGCCTTCTACCCGATAGGCCAGGCTGACGTTGATGATACCAGGGCCTTGCGGCACGATGCCGCCACCGGTCTGGCGTACCGTGACAGGCCAACCGCGGTCTGCAAATTGTTGGCAGGCGTCGTCGAAGGCGTCAAAACGCCGGTAGGTGCGTGGCACCACCAGGCTTTGCGGAGCCTGCCAGATACTCGCAACAGGCCCGTGCTCCATCACGAGATCAAGCAGCGATTCATCAGAACGGGCGTCATTGCAAGCGTCAGGGCCGGGCTGATGCAGGCGGAAGGCAGCAGGCAGGCGCTGCACGCTGGCGTATTCAGTTGCGGACAATGGTGAACTGTTCATCCGTCATGAAGAAATAGCGGATCGCATCAATCAGGCTGAGCACGATCACGAGGGGAGGGAAGAACCAGAGGATCACCAGATAGACTATGCCCCAGCCAATCTGGCCTAGATAGAAGCGGTGCGCGCCGAGCCAGCCCAGGCAGATCGCAAGCACAATGGCAATCTTTCGGTGGTTGGCAGGATTCTTGAGTTCTTTTTCGCGGCTGCGGAACACCCACCAGCTGACAGGGACGGTAAGGGCGATGGCCAGCACTACCTTGGTGGTATGTGTGGAGAGGTAATAATGCAGGCCTGCGTAAAGGTCTGCAAAATTGTGCATGACCCAGCCTGTGAGCTGTGAAAGCCAGGCAAAGGCTTGTGCCAGCAGGGCGTTCCCGAAGGTGAGCGCCACCAGAATTGCCAGGAAAATGGCAATGACCAATATGGTTCGTTGAAGCATTCAGGTTCCTTGAGATTCAGTTGGCGCAGGCCTGGCGTACGGCTTTTTCCCAGTGTGACATCTGTTCTTGCACCTGGTCGGGGTCGCATTTCGGTTCGAATACGCGTTCGACCCGCCACAGGCTGGAGAGTTCGTCTTTATTGCCGTAGGCGCCCGACGTCAGGCCGGCGAGAAAGGCGGCCCCCAAGGCCGTAGTCTCGATCATGGCCGGGCGCAGCACCGGGATGCCTAGCAGATCGGCCTGGAACTGCATGAGCAGGTCATTCACACAAGCGCCGCCATCCACGCGCAGTTCCTGCAGAGCCTGGCCGCCGGCGCCCACGGCGTCGCGACTCATGGCCTGCAGCATGGCGGCACTCTGGAAGGCGATGCTGTCCAACGCCGCACGTGCAATGTGCGCGACAGTGCTGCCACGGGTCAGGCCAGTAATCGTGCCCCGTGCGTCCGGATCCCAATAAGGGGCGCCTAAACCGGTGAAGGCGGGTACGAACATGACGCCGCCTGAATCGGGCACGCTGCGCGCCAGGGCTTCAATATCGCTACTGTGAGAAAAAGCCTTCAGGCCGTCACGCAGCCACTGGACGACAGCGCCGGCTACGAAAACGCTGCCTTCGAAAGCGTATTCCGCCTCAGGCCCGGTTTGAGCCGCGCTGGTCGTCACCAGGCCGTTCGACGATACATTGAAGGCGTTTCCAGTGTGCATCAGCATGAAGCAACCCGTGCCGTAGGTATTCTTGGCCATGCCGCTGCGAAAGCATGCCTGGCCGAACAGCGCGCTTTGCTGGTCGCCGGCCACCCCGCAAATCGGGATCTCGCTGCCTAGCAGTTCAGGCGCGGTTTTCCCGAAATCGGCGCCTGAAGGTTGGACATCGGGTAGCAGGCTGGGGTCAATGTCCAGCCATTGCAGTAATTGCTCGTCCCACCGGTTCTCGTGCACATTGAATAGCATTGTGCGTGAGGCATTGCTTACGTCTGTCAGATGGCGTCTGTCAGCTGTAAGCTGCCAGATTAGCCAGCTATCAACCGTACCGAATGCCAGCTCGCCTTTTGCGGCAAGTTTGCGAGCGTTGGGGATATTGTCAAGCAGCCACTTTAGCTTGGTGCCAGAAAAATAGGCGTCGATGCGCAGGCCGGTACGTTGCAGAATATCTGCTTCTTTGCCGCTTTCGCGCAGCTCGGCGCAAGCTGGTTCCGAACGCCGATCTTGCCAGACAATGGCATTGTGCAATGGCTGGCCGCTGCGGCGATCCCAGAGCAAAGTGGTTTCGCGCTGGTTGGTAATCCCAATGGCACGGATATCGGCCGCTTTGAGGCCAGCGGTGGATAGTGCATCCCTCGCGGTTTCGAGTTGGGTTTGCCAGATTTCCGCGGGGTCATGTTCCACCCAGCCTGGCCGCGGAAAGATCTGCCTGGTTTCGCGTTGGGCAAGCGCGACGATTTCCCCGCCTTCATTGAAGACGATGCTGCGGGAACTGGACGTGCCCTGATCGAGTGCAAGCAGAAAAGTCATGGTCAGCCGCGTGATGGTGTGGTGGCCACTAGTTTACCGGTGATTCGTATCGCTGCTGTGGCATTGTCATGGAGACGGGATATCTATGCCGTACACTGAGCGCTGTCACCTTCTTCTGTTTGATTGCGCAGATATGCATGCTTCGGTACCACCGCTGAAAACTCGTCGGCTTGATCTGCTGCAGCGGCTGGCAGCCGTACGTAACGTAGACCTTCTCGTGGTGGGCGGCGGCGCCACAGGGCTAGGCCTGGCGCTGGATGCAGCCTTGCGTGGTCTATCCGTCGTTTTGCTGGAAGCCCACGATTTTGCTAAAGGTACGTCTTCGCGTGCCACCAAGCTGGTGCATGGCGGGGTTCGGTATCTGGCTCAGGGAAACGTCTCGCTAGTGCGTGAAGCCCTGCACGAACGACGCAAGCTGCTGCATAACGCTGCACATCTCGCTGGTCCGCTGGCCTTTGTCATGCCCAGCTACAAGTGTTGGGAAACACCTTTTTATGGTGTGGGGCTGAAGGCCTACAATGCTTTGGCCGGGCAGGCTGGCCTGGTCTCCACTGAACTACTCTCGGCCCGTCAGGCGCTTGCCTGCCTGCCCGGGGTGCGGGCCGAAGGTTTGAAGGGGGGGGTCAAGTACTGGGATGGCCAGTTCGATGACGCGCGATTGGCATTGGCGTTGGCACGCAGTGCAGCCGATCAGGGGGCATTGC
>JBAYOJ010000233.1:0-4728 GCA_041678385.1 Burkholderiaceae bacterium
CCAATAGGCCGATGTATCGGCAAACTGCAGCCTCGGGCGGCAGGCAAGCCGTAAAGAGCTGGCGTGGGCTGGCTTTATTCCTTTGTGTCCTGGGTTTGGCAGGCTGTTCTGCACCAGATTCCGAAGCCAGTGGGCAGGCGCGGGCAGACGACGCAATCAGCAATGTCGACTTGCGCCAGACTCTGGTGGCGGAACGCCGGGCGCCCGAACAGGTGCGCGTTATTGTGCCGCCCGAAGCGCGGGCGGCTGTCGAGCAGGCGCGTGAGGCCATGCAGGCCAAGCAGTGGGACCGCTTGCGCAGTCTCATTCCGCAGGCTGATCGCGACCCGGTCCTGGGTTCCTATGCGCGTTACTGGTCCTTGCGCCGTCAGTTGCTGGACCCAGCCCAGCCCGTGCCTGAGCGCGAAATCCAGGAATTCTTCGAACATAACCAGGATGCCTATCTGGCAGATCGTCTGAGGGGGGAATGGCTGGTGGCTGCCGGGCGGGCTGGTGACTACCAGCAAGTGCTGACGCTGGCCCCCATCCGGGCAGAAAACGCCTCGATCCGATGCAGTGTACTGATGGCGGAACACATGTCCGGCCGCAAGATCCGGCCGGCCGACGCCGTTGATGCCTTCCAGCCGAATGCGGCATGCTGGGGCATGTTGGATCAGTTGTACGAAAGGCGGGCCATCGGCTGGGCCGACGTTCAGGGCCTGTTGCGGGCTTCGCTCGAAACCAACCGGTCGGGCACGTCACGCCGCCTGGCTGCGGTCATGTTCGATGGCAGCCAGATGCGTGATTACACCGCCATCATGGCAAACCCGCGCAAATGGCTGCAGGGCCGCCAGCCGCCTCGTGATCCGGCGCAAATGGAACTCACCGCCATTGCGCTGTCGCGTCTGGCCTATGGCGACAAGCGAGAATCCAATGCCGCCTGGGTGGCAAGTAACTGGGAAAATGCGCTGCCACGGCCGTACATGGAATGGGTATGGAGCCAGTTCGGCCTGGTGGCCGCGCTCAATGTTGAGCTGGATGCGGCGGGCTGGTATCGAAAATCCGGCAATTTCCGCATGACAGACTACAACCATGCCTGGCAGGTTCGTGCCGAATTGCGCCAGCCGCGGGTGGATTGGAGCCAGGTCGCCAAATCTATACGCCGCATGTCGGCGCGGCAGGCGGCCGAGCCAGTCTGGGTGTATTGGTACGCCCGGGCGCTGCAGGCCGAAGGCAACTCGCAGGCGGCGCTCGAACATTACCGCTCCATTGCCGGTGATCTCAGCTTCTATGGCCAGCTGGCCAGTGAAGAACTCGGCCAGCCCCAGCCTCTGCCGCCAGCGCCAGCCCAACTGACGGCAGCAGAACTCGACGCCGCCCGCAATCATGAAGGCCTGCAGCGCGCGGTTGCCTTGTTCCAGCTGGGCTGGCGGCCCGAAGCCGTGCCGGAATGGAACTTCAATCTGCGTGGCATGAACGACCGTCAACTGTTGGCGGCGGCAGAATTCGCCCGCGAAAAGCATATTTATGACCGGGTGGTGAATACATCCTTGCGCACCGAAAAGGAAATCGACCTCAGTCAGCGCTTCATCGCCCCATTCGAAGGCCAGGTATCGCAAAAAGCCCGCGAGATCAATCTCGACCCTGCCTGGGTGTATGGGGTGATCCGGCAGGAATCGCGCTTCATCACCGATGCCCGTTCCCGTGTAGGTGCGTCCGGCCTGATGCAATTGATGCCGGCGACCGCCAAATGGGTGGCGGGCAAGATCGGCATGAAGGATTTCCACCCTTCGCGCGTCAACGAGTTCGAGATCAACACCATATTGGGTACCAACTACCTGCGTATGGTGCTGAATGACCTGAACGGGTCCGAGGTGCTGGCGACAGCCGGCTACAACGCAGGGCCCAGGCGGCCGGTGCAGTGGCGCTCCAAGCTGGCGGCCCCGGTGGAGGGCGCCATCTTTGCCGAAACCATCCCTTTCACCGAAACACGGCTGTACGTGAAGAATGTGATGTCTAACGCCATCTACTACGCCACTCTGTTTACGGGCCAGCCTCAGTCCTTGAAGGAAAGGCTGGGCACCGTCACGCCAGCCGGTAATCGCAAAGTGGCGCTGCCGTGACCACGCACTCAAACGCTGGCTTCGTCATTAACGACGAGGCCAGGCGAGGCAAAGTCAACGAAGTGCCTGAGGCGGGCGCTGCCCAAGAAGGCGGGGGCGAACGCGACCCGCTGCTGCACGGGCTGCAGGCGTATGTCGTGGGGGGGGCGGTGCGCGATTCCCTGTTGCACTTGCCGGCGGGTGATCGCGACTGGGTCGTGGTGGGCGCCACGCCCGAAGAAATGTCGGCCCGTGGCTTCATTCCGGTCGGGGGCGATTTCCCTGTTTTTTTGCATCCCCATAGTAAGGAAGAGTTCGCACTCGCGCGCACCGAAAGAAAGTCGGGGCGCGGCTACAAAGGTTTCACCTTTCATACCGGGCCGGATGTCACGCTGGAAGACGACCTGCGACGTCGCGACCTTACCGTCAATGCCATTGCCCGACACGCTGACGGCACCTTGGTGGACCCTTGCGACGGCCTGAAGGATCTCAAGGCGGGCGTTCTGCGCCACGTGGGGGATGCCTTTTCCGAAGACCCTGTCCGCTTGCTGAGGTTGGCCCGCTTCGCCGCGCGCTTTCATGAGTTTTCCATTGCGCCCGACACTCTGACGCAGGCGGTCCGCCTGGTCGAGTCGGGCGAAGTTGATGCCCTGGTCCCGGAACGTGTCTGGCAGGAAGTGGCCAAAGGCCTGATGACCCCGCGCCCGGGGCGCATGTTTGAAGTATTGGCTGAAACCGGGGCCCTGGCGCGCATCATGCCGCAGTTGGTGTATGTGGACGCCATCGGCAAAGAACTGGCGTGTGCGCACGATCACAGCATGCCGCTGGCGTCGCGCTATGCGATCCTATGCCGCTGTTCACCCCAGTCGGGTGAACTCAGCCAAAGGATACGGGCGCCTTCCGAGTGCGCTTCCCATGCCTCGCTGTTGCGTGACATGCTCGATGGTCTGGATGCGCCGGATGCGGCTTCCGCACTGGCACTCATGGAGCGTTGCGATGTGATGCGCAAACCCGAGCGCTATTTTGATCTGCTCAAAGCCTGTGCCTGCATACGTGAAGTGGACTCCGGGGCCTGGGAAGAGCGGGTGCGGGCCATGCGCAGTGTGGATGCGGGCGCTGTGGCGCGTGAATGCACCGATCGTCGGGGTATTCCGCAGGCCGTGCGTGAAGCCAGGCTGGCCGCCCTGGAACAGCTGTATTGAATCCAGCGTTTCTGTATCTACAAAGTATCCCTTCGGTCGCCGCGAATAAAGCCCGCCAGCGGCGGGTCAATATTGCGGCCCACGGCCAGCACCTTGAAGAGTTCGCCCATCTCCGCTTCGGAAACCAGCTTTTGCACCGCCGAGAGCGTGGCCTGCAAGGCGGGCGAGCCCGGGTTGGCCATTTGTGATTGCAGGATCTCCGGCAAGCCCGCATTGAGAAGAAAACGCGCCTGGGTGGTATAGCCCAGCACATCCAGGCCGCCCGCCAGCGCGGCATCCGCCATGGCGGTGAAGTCCACGTGGGCGGTGATGTCCTGGATGCCGGGCAGCACCAGAGCCTGATCATGGCTGTGATGGCGGAAGTGGCACATCAGGGTGCCGGTGGCGCGCTGCGGGTGGTAATACTCACGCTGGGGGAAGCCGTAGTCGATCAGCAGGGCGGCGCCTTTCGTCAGCCAACTTCCCATCTGCCGGATCCAGGCTTCTGCCTGAAGATTGATTTCTGAACGGTATCCGGGCAGCGGCGGCATGCGTTCGGCAACGGCTGTCTGCAAGGCCGGCCCGGCCGGGCGCTCTGCCCAGGCGAAGGGCGGTGTCGCGCCGGGTCGCGCGCGCACGCCAAGTTCCGTCAACTGGCCTGATTCATTCCAGCGGAACAGGGTGGCAGGCATGGCGTCCAATACTTCGTTGGCGATTACGCAGCCTTCAAACGATGCCGGCAGTTCCGTCAGCCAGCTTACCGAGGTGGACAGCGGCGCCAGGCGTTCTGCCTGGCGGGCAACCAGATCGGGCGACAGTTCCAGAATGCGGTATTCGACCTCGACTCCCAATTCCTTCAGGGCGGGAATGAGGGCCGCCGCCAGAGCGCCTGTGCCAGCGCCGAATTCCAGCACCGTGTGCGTGCTCGTCGACTGCAGGATCTGGGCGACCTGACGGGCCAGCACCTGGCCAAATACGGGCGTCATCTCGGGGGCGGTGGTGAAGTCGCCGGTTGGGGAGGCGCTGCCGAACTTGGTGTTGCCGGCGGCGTAATAGCCCAGGCCGGGGGCGTACAGCGCTTGCGCCATCCAATCTTCGAAGGAGGTAAAGCAGTTCGCTGCCTGACTGAGATGCTCAAGAAGATGCTGTTCGACGCGACGACTGTGCGCGGCGCTGTCGTCATCGACCGCCGGCAGGCCCGTGGGCATCACTGGTTGCGGCAGTGCCTGCAGGCTGTGGTCTGGCCCGGGCGTGTCATGATGAAGGGGGGCTGGTGGCGTTGTCATTCAGTGTCCTTTGATGCCTCGGTCGTGCGTTCGTGTTTCTTGCGATTCAGGATGCGTAGAGCGTTGTACATCGACAGCAGAAAGGACAGCAGCAAGGCGGCAATAAGCGCCACTATAAAATTGCCAAGGATCACCCATAAAGGCAGCGAAAGAATCAGGGCCAGCAGCAGGGGCCGGTTC
>JBAYOJ010000234.1:0-4671 GCA_041678385.1 Burkholderiaceae bacterium
CCCAAGCTGATACGCGAAGAAAAAGACACCACCCATGGCATGGTACGTACTGAAGTACTGTGCAATGTCTGCGACTCGCATCTGGGCCATATCTTCCCCGACGGCCCGCCTCCCACCGGCATGCGCTACTGTATCAACTCGGTTTCCCTCACATTCGAGCCCGAAGACTCATGAAGAAGTTTCTTTTCGACCTGTTTCCGCTGATCCTGTTCTTCATTGCCTTCAAGTTCGCAGATATCTTCGTCGCGACTGCGGTGGCCATTGCTGCTGGTATTCTGCAGTTTCTATGGCTGAAGCTGCGCGGCAAAGCCATAGAAACCATGCACTGGATCAACCTTACAGTGATCGTTGTCTTTGGGGGCGCCACCCTGCTGTTCCAGAACGAGGCTTTCATCAAATGGAAACCGACGGTCCTGTATTGGGCATTTGCAACCGTCCTCCTGGGCGGCAAATACCTTTTCGGCCGCAACATCATGCACAAGCTCATGGGCGGACAAGTGGATCTGCCCACCGCAGCCTGGGACAAACTTAACATCAGCTGGGCGGGCTTCTTCGTAGTGTCCGGCGCGCTGAATCTGTATGTGGCCTTTTCCGGCCATTTCACTGAATCCCAATGGGTGAATTTCAAGGTATTCGGGCTGCTGGCCTTGATGGTCGTCTTCATCATTGGCCAGTCGCTCTGGCTGAGCCGGCACATAAAAGACGATTCCAGCACCCCCAGCCTGCCCCAGGAGTCTAAAGAACCATGACCACGAATCCGGGCGCACACCCTGCGTCCCCGCTTCCGAGCGACCGCGTGAACCTTTTGCGCGAACGCCTGTCTGCGCTGGAACCCACCGAACTGGAAATCATCGACGAATCGCATCTGCACATCGGTCATGCAGGCAGCCGCGATGGCGCCGGCCACTATCGCGTGGTGATTGTGTCACCCCGCTTTCAGGGCTTGCGCGCAGTAGCGAGCCACCGCCTTGTGTATGATCTCGTTCGCGACCTGATGCCCCATCCCATCCATGCCCTGGCAATCGAAGCCCGGGCGGCAACGTAAAGGAAATACATGAAAAGAATCGCCGTACTCGCCGCTGCCTGCGCACTGGCCTTCCCGCTCCATGCCAAGGATATCGCCACGGTCAATGGGCAGGCCATCAGCGAAGACCACCTGAACCAGTTCGTCACGCTGCTGATCGAACAGGGCGCACAGGACTCACCTGAATTGCGCGAGCAGGTCAAACAGGAAATGATCCACCGCCTCGTGGCGGTACAGGCAGCCCAGAAGGCCGGTATCGACAAGCGCCCAGCCGTCGTACAGGAACTCGAACTCGCTCGCCAGGGCATACTGGTACGCGCGCTTATCGCCGATCACCTTGAAAAGAATCCCGTCACGGACGAAAAAATTCAGTCCGAGTACGACAGGATCAAGGAATCGCAAGGCGAACGCCACGAATACAAGGTTCGCCACATCCTGGTAGAAGAGCAAAAAGATGCCGACGACCTGCTTGCCCAGATCAACGCCAAGAAAGTGACCTTCGAAGCCGCTGCAACCGAACATTCCATCGACCCGGGCAGTGGCAAGAACGGCGGCGACCTGGGGTGGGGCCCGGCTTCCAACTACGTGCCGGAGTTCGCCAAGGCCGTGGAAAGCCTGAAAAAGGGTGAAACCGCCGATGCACCAGTCCAGACTCAATTCGGCTGGCACATCATCCAGGTCGAAGATACACGCCCAATAGAATTCCCTGCCCTTGACGACGTCAAGCCTCAGCTGGAAGAAATGATGCGGCAGCAGCAAGTGGTGGAATTCCAGCGCAAGCTCGTTGACGACGCCACTATCAAATAAGCCTCGAACAAGAAGACGTGGAACCATCATCCAGATGGTTCCATGTCAGGCTTGAATGAGCACCGCAGAACCCTAACCCAGCAAGGCTTTCAGGCCGTCTTCATCCAGGATTTCCACACCTAGCGTACGGGCTTTCTCGAGTTTGCTGCCGGCATCATCGCCTGCCACGACATACGCAGTCTTGCGCGAGACCGAACCACTGACCTTGCCGCCAGCGTTCATGATGCGCCGCGTCGCTTCGTCACGGTTCCAATTGGGCAAAGTACCCGTAAGTACAAATGTCTTGCCTGCCAGCGGCAGGTTGCCGTCTTCAGCACGCGCTTCCTGAACGGGTTCAACGCCCGCCGCCTGCAATGCCGCCACAATTTCCAGATTGTGCGGCTCAGCAAAGAAACGGCTGACTGAGCCGGCAACCACCGGCCCGACATCCCTGACCGACAACAAGGCTGCTTCGTCAGCCTGCCTGATGGCTTCGATAGAGCCGAAATGCGTGGCCAGATCGCGCGCCGTCGTTTCACCCACGTGGCGAATGCCCAGTGCAAAAAGCAAGCGCCCGAGTTCCGGCCGGCGCGCCTTGTCAATGGCCTGGATGAGGTTTTCAGCCGATTTCCGGCCCATGCGCTCGTAGGCGGAAAGTTCCAGCACATTTAGCGTGAAGAGATCGGCGAGCGACTTGACCCGCCCGCTTTCCACCAGCTGATCGACCAGCTTTTCGCCCAGGCCTTCGATATCGAGCGCCTTGCGGCTGGCCGCGTGCGTCAGACTCTGCTTACGCTGGGCCGCGCAGAACAGGCCGCCAGTGCAGCGCGACGCGGCTTCGTCTTCCAACCTTTCGACCGCCGACCCACATACGGGGCATGACGTCGGCATCTGAAACGACCGCGCATCTGCGGGGCGCAAAGCGGGTACAGACGCAACGATCTCAGGGATGACATCGCCCGCGCGCCTCACGATGACGGTATCCCCAATGAGCACATCCTTGCGCTGGATCTCGTCTTCGTTGTGCAGCGTGGCGTTGGTGACCGTCACCCCGCCCACAAACACGGGTTTCAAGCGCGCCACCGGTGTCAGTGCCCCCGTGCGGCCCACCTGTACATCGATATCCAGCACCACGGTACTTTCTTCCTGCGCCGGAAACTTGTGGGCAACCGCAAAACGAGGGGCCCTGGCGACATAACCCAGAACGCCCTGTGCTCGCAGGGCATCAACCTTGTAGACAACGCCATCGATCTCAAAGGGTAATCCCGGCCGGCGCGCGCTGATATCTTCGTAGTAGGCCAGTAGCCCGGCGGCACCGGACACCACCCGGCGCAGGTCGTTGACCGGCAGCCCCATGGAAGCAAACCAGTCCAACATGCCCGAATGCGTGTCCTTGGGCATACCCGCGCTACCCGCTTCATCCTTGAAAAGATCATCCTGCCCACCCTGCCGCAGCCGGATTTCCCCCCAGCCATAAGCAAAGAAACGCAGTGGCCGGGTTGCCGTAATGCGCGGATCAAGCTGCCTTAGGCTGCCTGCGGCAGCATTGCGCGGGTTGACGAAGATTTTTTCACGGCGCTGCCGCTGAGCGTCGTTGAGTCGCTGGAAGTCGGCCCGCGTCATGAGCATTTCGCCTCGGACTTCCAGCACTTCGGGTACATGCTCGCCACGCAGGCGCAGCGGCACACTGCGCACGGTGCGCACATTGGCAGTGATATCTTCGCCCGTCTGGCCATCCCCCCGAGTGGCGGCCTGTACCAGCCGGCCCGCTTCATAGCGCAAACTGACAGCAAGCCCGTCGAATTTGAGTTCAGCCATGTATTCGACATGCCCCCCCGGCGGCAGCAAACCAGCCGCACTCAGGGTTTCGGTGTTGCGCCGATCGTAAGCCCTTACGTCGTCCTCTTCGAAGGCATTGCCCAGCGAACGCATCACGACGGCGTGGCGAACAGAGCCGAAAGCCGCCAGCGGGGCTGCGCCGACACGCTGGGTGGGGGAATCCGGTGTGATGAGATCGGGGTGGGCTTCTTCCAGGGCCGTCAGCTCTGCCATCAAGCGATCGTATTCGGCATCCGAAACTATGGGCTCGTCGAGGACATGGTAAAGGTGATTATGACGTTCGATTTCGTGGCGCAAGGCATCGACGCGATGCGCCACGGATTCTGACTGGGCAGCACTCACGAAAACAGCCTTGAGGTACGGATTTCACCAGCCACGAAACCGGCATCAGCCAACTGCTGATACCGCTGGTGCAGTTGTTCGTCTATGGCCTGATCCGCCCCGTCGACCAAAGGCCGGCCTTGGTCATCCAGCAATTGCGCATCAAGGCTGGCAGCCAGGTGCCGGCCCACACTAGCCATGCGGCTGAATGCCTGATCATCGGCTGGGCTGTTGGGAAGGTCCATGACCAGCTCGACACGATCTACGCCGGCAGACTGCACCTCTCCTGGCAATTGCCCATTGAAAAGGGCAGTGAAGCGCGGCAGGCCCTGTTCCGACATCCACGCCAGCTGACTGCCATGGCGCAGGAAGCCGGCGTCTTCCAGCGTACGAGCGACGTCGCCTGCCGACAAGGCACCGGGCAATTGCAAGGCCAGGCCCACCATGGCATCCAATTCCGCGCAGATGGCGTCCAGACGGCGCGCCAGATCAACGACCTCGTTCTGCTCGGGGCCTTCCATAGAACCATCAAAGTTTTCTGCAATGCCTTGTGCAATCGTCCATAGTTCAGACCATTCGATTTCCGTGAGCGGGCCGCTGCGATTGGCCAGCAATACAGCCAGCTGCATGGAAACATAGTCTTCCGAGGGGCGCAGACGGGCCCGGTGCCCACCGCCGTCTTTTTCAGCAAAGAGCCGGAC
>JBAYOJ010000235.1:0-4629 GCA_041678385.1 Burkholderiaceae bacterium
ATCACGACCCGGGCACGCCCTGCGCCCCCCAGGCAGTTGACCACGCGTTGAACGACATGGCCCAGCGAATCCCCCGTGACATGTCGCAGCAGCGTAAATCCATCACCGGCCAACGGTTCGCCTGCGCCCTGGCTGCAAATAAACGTGCCATCACCGTTGCGGTCATCGAATCGGAACCGGTCGCGCCCCCCGCACCCAGGACAAGGGCCATGGCGGCCTGTCAGAAAGGTCGAGGCAATGCCCAGGCTCATCAGAACATGAGGCCAGTTTCCGCGCGCTGTCGCTTTAACCTGCGCCAGGTTGAGGCTGCTCGGGTTAATGCCCATGGCACACCTCACCGGTGACGGCGGTGACCCTTAATGACAAGGCGCACGGCAGCCGTAGCAGATCAAGTGGCTGCAGGTGCCAGGCCAAGGTTTGTGCGATCACCTGGGCAAACCCTGCCAGCCGCTCACAGGTCGGCTCCAGATTATTCCAGCCCAACGACACATCGATCAGATCGAGCATTGCCTCGTGTAGCAGTTCGGCCTGTTCGGTTGTGTCATGGCAAAGGGTCAGGCGAGCCAGCACAAGCACGGCCGCTTCGTGGCCTTCGGCGCGAGGGGTAGTGGACAGCGTGCTCATGGCTGGCTCTCCTCGCATGGCATGATGACCATGAACGCATCCAGGTCAGCCTGGCGGTACCTCACCGCCCGCCCCACGCGGACAAACCGGGGCCCACGGCCAAGGGAACGCCATGAGATCAGCGTGGTTTCAGACAACGCCAGATACAGCGCGGCTTGCCGGGTATCGAGCAACGGACTCGGTGAAGGAAGAACGTGATTACGCATGGAATGCTCCTGAAAATCATAAGTAGGAGCACGCTGCAGCATGCTGGATGCATACTAACCAAGGCAGCCTTTAGATGGCCACCAGATTAAATCGATGCGAAATTCACCGACCCCACCCACGTCAGTCATCGAGGAGCTTTTCCAACGGAATCATTCCAGGCCTTAACACCCCATCGCCGTTTACTAAGTAGGGTTTGAGGGCGTAGTACGCCGCCTCGACCTGTTTGGTCAGGTTCGTAAGCCGTTGCTCTCGCTCATCCGCTTCGTGAAGCGACATCGGCGACGCACCCTCGGTTTCGTCGGGGGTCGGATCGTACAATAGGGCAGTGGCCTGAATGGCTTGAGCCTCAGATACCCCGACAACCTTGAGTATTGCCCATACATCCATCGCCATTGCCACATGCAAGCTGTGCTTTGGAGGCCGCCCACGGTGGCGTCGAATATTTGGGGACTTGGCTCTTGCCCTGATCAGGCGCTTGATCTCGCTCCGGATCAGTACCAGCGCAGCGGCGTGCAACCCGGGGTCCGGTCGTCCTTCGATCTTCAGGGCAGCGTGCAAGGCCTGCAGCGCTTGAGCGTCTTGTTGACCCGTTGAGGGTGTCAGTGGTCGCCCCACTCGCGTTTTGCGCTTCGCACAACGCGCCTGCCATTTCCCATGGTCATCCAACGCAGCCTGTGCCAGCTCCTCCAGAATGCGTTGACCGTAAACGCGTAGCCCGTCCGGCACACGGCGCCGGTGAATCAGGTCACTGTGCAACAATCCGAGAATTGAACAGCACGCGCCCACACTGCCTTCATCAAACGCGACAAATAGGCTCGCATCAGGATCGAGAGGATGATGACGGAAATAGGCCCAGACATGGGCGTTGTGAAGGACAGGCAGGCTTTTATCTACGGACATGATCAGCCGATTCTAAATGCAACTTTGACATTTTTTTGAATAAGAATCATTCCACCTGTGGCCTATAGGATAGCCCCACAACCTTGCGATTGTGAGGCTATCGGTGCTGGTGCAGCCATCCTATCCCATTCGTGCTGAGACTCAGAATGCCAATATGGGCTTCATTCGACAGCGCTGCAGAACAATTTCGGGTTGAACCAGCCCTTCTAGGGTGTTTTCCGCTGCTTTTCCCTGAACCCACAGCTGCAGTATGAGCAGCTTGTGCTGCATCGCTAGCAATCTGAGCTGCGTTTTGAGCCAAGAGGCCTGCAACGACTCGCCCATTAATCGAAACGAATATTGCCGTCGGCGCCTAAAAGGTCTGTGTTCAGGCCGTTGCCGTCTGGCTGCGGGGTGCTTGCGGCCTTGGCGTGCTGATCGGTCAGGGTGGCCAGGGTTTTAAGGTGCTGCATGGACAATAGCTGGCAATAGACCAGGGCCAGTGCGCCGCCTTTGCGCAGGGCTTCAAAGGCCTCGGGCGGCAAGGCGTTCAGGGCGGTTTCGTCCACCCGAAACAGGCCCTGCACTTTGCGTTCGTTGCCGCTGTCGCCGCCGCCGGTCTTTACCTGGATATTCCAAGGCTGGATCAGGCCGTGGGTGTCGAGCAGGGCGCACAAAGCCGCTGTTTGACGGGTATTGGTGGCAAGCAGCTCAAGAAAGCGGAGCACGTCCTGTATGGGTTTGGACGGCTTGCCGTCCTCGCCGAAGAATGGTTCGCCTTCGGACTCGGAAATGACGCCGCCCACGTTGCGGATGCACAGCGCATGCTGGTCATCGTTGGCCTTGGCCAGCACAAAGGGATGGCCGCGATAGGCGGCGGGCACGTAGGGGCCGATCCAGCGGCCATCAGGGGCCAGCCAAAGGTTGCGGCCGGATTGCAGGCCCTGCACGGCCACAAGCTGGTAGCCGTTGGGCGTTTGCACAAAACCCACGGGCATGCTCATGCAGGCGCGAGGCAGCTCTTGCGCCACCAGCGGCGCAACGGCGTCGTTGGCGGTAAATGAATACGAGGCGGGGCGCTGCCAGCGCTTGCCGGCATGTTGCTCACGAGAAACAGCAGAGATTTGGGTCATAAATACTTCCAGGGCTGGGGTGTGTCTTAGGACAGGCCGGAAAAGCTGATGATGTCGCTTTCAAAAAGAAAGGAGGGTTGTTTGCTGTCGGCCTTGGCCGCCAGGTCGGGGTATTTGCCGGCCAGCGGGCCCTGGCGGAAATTGGCCCACGACAGCAGATGGGCATACACCAGCGGCAAAGCGCCTTTATTGCGCAAGCTGACGAAGTCGGCATCGGGCAGCTGGTTGAGCTTTTTTTCGTCGACTACTTTCAAGCCCTTGACCACATTGGTCAGCTTGCCGCCCTTGTTGACCTGTATCGTGCGTTCGACCAGCAGGCCCAGCGCATCGATGGCCGCCACCAGGGCTTGCGTAGCCGGTATCGCCTTTTGCATGCTTTCCAGCAAAGCCATGCGGCGTTTCACGTGCGGGGTCAGCTCGCCGCTTTGGGTAAAAACAGGGTGGCCGTTGGCGTCCTGAAGCTGCGGTGCATCCGGGTCGAACAAAACAATGTAGCGATCCTTGCCCCTCGGGGGTGCTGCCGCGGCCTGCTCGGCCTTGCCCAGCATGAAGGGATAGCGCCGGATATGGGCGGGAATATAAATGCCCTGCCAGCCGCCTTGCTCATCCACATAGGCGTTTTGTCCATCCTCCAGGCCGAGCAGGGCGCAGGGCAGGCCGGTCTGGTTGTCGGGAAAGACGATGGGGTATTCGCGTGCGATGTCCGCCATTTCATCGAAGACGATGGGGGCCAGCACCTCGCCGCGCGCGTAGGAGTAATCATTGGTTTCCAGAACCTTGAGCCCGCCGTGCTGGGCGGGTTTGAGGACTTCCTTGCGTTTGAACATCGTGAGCCTCTTGAGATGGAACAAGGGGAGCCGAAGCTCCCCTTGTTGTTACTACGGTACTAGCAGTGTACTACCAGCGAACTGGCAGTTGATGCTTAGGCAAAGAAGAAATTGCCGCCTTCGACATCTGCAACGTTAACCCCTGCAAGTGTGATGGTGCCGTCAAAAAAGGCTGAGGTGATGTCGGTACCGCCCACGCCATTGTCATCAATGTTCAACTGGGAGATATTGGTGACTCCAAGTTCGGACAGATTGATAATGTCGTGAGTAGTTTGGTTGGTGGTGGCGAAGTCGTAAATGGTAACGTCGCCGATATCTCCACCGACAAAGCTGAACCATTCCGTCGCGTCGACATTGCTGACAAACGTAACGGTATCAGTTGCGCCGATGAGATATTCGACAGACTCGGTACCGCCCAGGTCGAAATCAGCGGCCGATACGTCAACGTATACATCGGTTGCCACCCCGGAGACATCCAGCGTTTCGAAGCTGCTCACGTTGTCTTTAAGTGTGATCGTAGCTGTATCGGACTCGACGGTAATGGTCGTGAGCGAGCCGTTGCCCACCGTGTCGCCTTCGACGTCAATGTCGACGTGGTCGCCGGCAGTTACCGTAACTGTCGTCACCTCGGTGTTGGCAAGGTCGATCCAGGCATTGCTGCCTGCTGCGACATCAAGCGTGAAGGCACCATAGACGTCCGTCAGTTCGACATCGGCATTGCTATTTTCAGCAACAACCGTGACGACTTCAAGCGCTTCGAACCCTTCGCCTGCTTCCATCGGGACTTCGGTTACCGCTGTCTGCACAGTGGCAGTCGAAATTGTGCCCTGAGATCCTAACGTCGCATTAGAAGCAGCTGCAAAATAAGTGAGTACTTCATGATCTTCGAAGCCGTCCCATTCAACCGAAACTACGTTCGAGCCTGCAGTGGAATTTGCTGTCAAGATAGCACCGAGCAC